>NZ_BAAGYY010000009.1:146012-218628 GCF_054779015.1 Flindersiella endophytica | reverse complement strand
GTCCTGTGCAAGGGCCCGTACGAGGCGAGTGTCCGTTACCGCGACTTCCTGGGCCTGGACATGCCGTGGTACTCCGTGGAGAAGACGGCGCCGCAACTCCTCGAGGGTCGTGACTGGCAGCGCCACCACCTCGTCTGCTACGTCCGCGACGGCGAGCGGGTGTTCGAGACGTACTACACCGGCGGTCGCGGCGTCGAGATCATGGCACCGACCCACGGCCTGCTGGACATGACCGTCTACGGACGCCAGGAGACGTGGGAAGACTCCCCGGAGGGCTGGCCCCAGCCCTGGGGCGACGCCAGGAACCCCCAGGTCTGGCGAGCGAACGGACGTCCGATCGCCCAGTGGTCCCGGATCGAAGCCGGCCACTCCGACGAACTGACCTGAGGGCTGGCGCGCCTGGTCGGAAAGTCATCGCGCACGTGCCGATGGTCCGTGCCACGATGCCGTCATGGACTGGAGAGATCTGCCGTTGGACGACCTTCGCCAGGGCAACGAGGCGGAGCAGCTGTGCTGGGCACTCGAGCGAGTGCATCAGCAGTTCGCCTGGAAGACCGGAGGGCTCGACGCCGAGCAGCTACGCCGGCAGCACCCACCTTCGAAGATGACCCTGGCCGGCCTGATCAAGCACATGGCATCGGTCGAGGAGAGCTGGACGGCCGCCGCCCACGGCCGCGAGCCCAACCTGCCCTGGAGCCCGGCCGTCTTCGAGACCGATGTGGACTGGGACTGGCACTCTGCCGTCGACGACGAGCCGGAGGAGTTGTACGCACTGTGGTACGGCGTCGTCGGCCGTACGGTGGCCGCCTGGAGGGAGATGGGCGAGGACGGCGGCCTCGACGTCGGCATCCACCGCGGCGAGTGGCAAGGCCAGCCGTACATCGTGAGCCGCCGGCGGATGCTCCTCGACGTCCTGGAGGAGAACCTCATGCACACCGGCCACGCCGACATGTTGCGGGAAGCAGTCGACGGCCTGCGAGGCAACGGCCCACGGTAGAGCAGCGGGGTAGCGACCTCAGGCGTGCGTGAGCCACTCGGCGTAGAACAGGCCGAGGCCTGCGGCGACGAAGATCCCGGCGATGATCCAGAAGCGGATCACGATGGTGATCTCCGGCCAGCCCTTGCGCAGGTAGTGATGCTGAAGAGGAGAGTTCAGGAAGATCCGGCGCGGCGTGCCGGTGAGCCTCCTGGTCAGCTTGAAGTAGCCGCGCTGCAGGATCACCGACCCGTTGGCGACGACGTAGATGCCGCCGATGACGACGAGAAGCAGCTCGGTCCGCGTCGTGATGGCCAGTCCGGCGATCGCGCCGCCGAGGCCGAGGGCGCCGGTGTCGCCGATGAAGATGCGGGCCGGGTTGCAGTTCCACCAGAGGAAGCCGCCGCAGGCGGTCGCCAGGGCGAACGCGATGATCGCGAGGTCGTACGGATCGCGTACCTCGTAGCAGCCTGGTGGGCCGGCTCCCACCGCTGCGGCGCACGCCTGGTTGAACTGCCAAACGCAGACGATCGTGTAGCCGGCGAAGACGAGTACGCAGGTGCCCGACGAGAGCCCGTCCAGGCCGTCGATCAGGTTCACGCCGTTCGACGTGGCTGACACCATGAACACCGCCCACAGCACGAACAGCACCGCGCCCAACTGGAGGGCCGGCACGTCGCGCATGACCGAGACGAACGTCGACGCGGGCGTCAGGCCGTCGGCGTCGGGGAGGCGGATGGCGAGGATCGCGAACACGACCGCGACGAGCGTCTGCCCGATCAGCTTCGTACGGCCGCGCAGGCCGAGGTTGCGCTCCCGCGTGATCTTCAGGAAGTCGTCGAGGAAGCCGACGATGCCGAGGCCGATCAGCAGAAGGAGTACGAGCAGGCCGGACGCCGACGGACCGCGACCGGCGACGAGGTGCGCGACGAGATACCCAATGGTGGCCGCGGCGATGACCACCGACCCGCCCATGGTTGGCGTGCCCTGCTTGACCTGGTGATCCTGCAGCAGATCTACGTGGATTGGCTGGCCGAGGCCCTTGCGTAGGAAGAAGCGGGCAGCCAGCGGAGTCAGGCCGATGGACAGGACGAGCGACAC
This sequence comes from Flindersiella endophytica, assembly GCF_054779015.1. NCBI lineage: Bacteria > Bacillati > Actinomycetota > Actinomycetes > Propionibacteriales > Nocardioidaceae > Flindersiella > Flindersiella endophytica. Next base: position 216,551 of record NZ_BAAGYY010000009.1, on the reverse strand, counting down.
GATGCCGCCGAGGAGGATCGCCTTCACAGGTCGATTGACGCAAACGCCCGCTTTGTCGTTGCCTACCGGGCCGAGTGGGTCACGGGAGGTAGCTCACCAGACGGTCGGCCAGCTCGGCCGGGCGGCTCAGGAACGGCGAGTGGCCGCCGTCGATCTCGTCGGGAGTGATGCCGAGGCGGAGGGGTACGACGCGGCGGAGCCACTTGGCCGGGATCACGCGGTCGTCGCGGCAGAGGAGGTACGTGATCGGGAGGTCCGGCCACGGGGCGATCGGCTGGCGGTGCGGTTTCGCGCACTGGTGGCGGAGCTTGGCCCGGGCCTCGGCGGCCAGCGTCTCCGGAACGTCGTGGTAGAAGGGGTCGCCGACGTCGCGCGGCTGGTCGAGCTCGGGGTCGCTCTCGGCGAACGCGTGCCAGCCCGTCTCCCCGGTCTTCGGGACCATGCCGGCGAGCAGGATCAGCCGGCTGATCGGCAGGCGGGCGCACACCAGTGGCGCGCACGTGGCGCCCATCGAGTGCGCGACCAGGACCAGCTCGTTCGCCGGCGCTGCTGCTCGTACGGCGGCGACCACCGTCTCGGCGTACTCCTCGAGGCCCGCCTCCCGGTCGTCGATCGGCAGGTCCATGGTCACGGTGTCGTGGCCGCGCTCGCGCAGCTCGGAGACGACGAGGTCCCAGCACCATGCGCCGTGCAGGGCGCCGTGAACGAAGACGAAAGTCACCATCGCTCGGCCAATCCTGCCAGCTGGCCGACGATGCGCCGCTGCCGCTCGACGTCGAAGTGCGGCAGGCGGTCGGGCCAGCCGAACAGCTCGAGCCGGATCCGGCTCGCCACCATCGCGCGATGGAGCACGTCGTCGTCGGGCAGCCCGCGAACCCCGGCGTACGCCGCCCGCATGTCGTCGACCGGCGGGCGGCCGCCGTCGGCGTTGGCCCGGCTCCACAACAGGGCGAAGTCTTCCGGGCCGTGGCCTCGGGTCGTGACCTGCCAGAAGGCGAGCTCGCGTCGGGCCTGCTCTCGGTCGGGTGCCGTGGTGACCTTGAGCACCGCGTGCACGCCGCCGTCGAGTGCGAGCCGGAACACCTGCGCCCCAGAGCCGGCGCCGGACACCGAGGCATAGTGGTCCAGCCGCGCGCCGGCGAGGCCGAGCTCGCGCAGGCAGCGGCGGATGAGGTCTTCGTCCTCGGCCATTGGCATGGGTATATCAGCGGGCACCGACGGATCCCTCGTCCGAGCGAGCCGGATCCCCTTGACGGGCGACGGTTTCCGGTCGGCGGGCAGCGATCGTCGAGTACATGACCACGTTCACTCAGCCCGCGCCGCGGTTGCGCTCTGCATGGGCGGCCGCGCACGAGCCGGTGGCGGGAGTACCCCGCTGGGCCAGGCGCGCCGCGTTCGCCGTCACCCTCTCCGTACTGCCTGCCAGCCTCTGGCGAATCGGCATGGAGATCCACGCGACGATCATCGGCACCGCGGACGCCGGGCGCGGCCAGGTGCCGGAGTGGATGCCGATGCTCGTGTACGTCACGCTGCTGTCGATCGGATCGGAGCTGCTGGCGTTCACGGCGTACGGGATGATCGCGCGCTGGGGTGAGGTGTGGCCGCGCTGGATCCCGTTACTGCGCGGCCGGCGGGTGCCACCGCTGGTGGCCCTCGTTCCGGCGACCTTGGGCTCGTTGATCCTGACGACGCTGTGGACCTGGACCGCGGTGTGCGCAGTCTGCGCGCGCGACATCCAGTGGCGGCCGATGCGCCCGGACAACGTGCTGCGAGCGGACGGCTGGGAGGGCTGGCTGGTGGCGGTCTGCTATCTGCCGCTGCTGCTGTGGGGCCCGCTGCTCGGCGCCCTGGCGATCGCCTACTGGCGACGGCGGTCCTCGATGGGCAGGAACATCTCCACCTGATCGAACGTCCCGGCGGGCTCGACCAGCCTCCCGTACTCGACGAACCCGAGGTCGTATCCAAGTTGGCGCGTATCTCAGGTCGTCGGCTTCGGTCGGCGTGCGCGAGCTGCGGCTGCGGGCGCGGTCGCACTCATGTACATGCTGACACCGGCGATCGTGCCTATGGCGCCGAGCATGATCAAGGCAATTGCCGGAATGCGTACAACAGACCGGAGAGATTCGCAGGCACCTTCTGTGTTGGTGACAGGACCCATGCCGCTGAGTGTTGACGCGAGGTCCGCCACCGCGGGGTCGCGTGACTCGGCGAAGGCCGATCCGCAGTTCACGCCTTCGGCTGAGACGGGTATGAGGCCGACCAGGAGCCCAACGAACAGGAGTACTGCGCCGATACCGCCGACGATTTTGTATGCCATGGATTCCCCTTGAGGACGGTTGTCTGAGGAGACGCAATCGGCGCAGCTCGGTTACAACCGCGGCCTCGGGGTTCGGCACGTATTCGGCACAGCTAGCCGTAGACAGCCAGACATCGCCGGACAGTAGGTTGGTCCGGCGGTGCCGGTGAACCTGCAGGTCAGGCAGCCAATTGGGCTGGTTGGCGGAGGGCATGGGATTCGAACCCATGACCGAGAGAGGTCCCTCGGTAGTGGTTTTCAAGACCACCGCACTAGGCCACTATGCGAGCCCTCCTCGCCGGTGTACTTTACCGGGCTCGGGCTAATGGGGCTGGTCACTCAGCCAGGCAAGCACGGCTTCCGCGTGGGTGTCGGGTGGGAAGACGGGATAGAAGACGTGGGTGATCGCGCCGGCATCCAGCACCAGCGTCGTGCGGCGGAGGAGGGTTTCGCCCTCGACGATCATGGACGGCAACCGCAGGGCGGTCGTCAGCGCCAGTGACGCGTCGCTCAGCAGGGGGTACGGCAGGTGGAGGCGCGACGCCGCCTCTTGTTGGTACGGCGTGGGTTGGGTCGACAACCCGAAGATGGCCACGTTCAGGGCGTCGAAGGAGACCTTGAGGTCGCGGAAGGCGCAGGCCTCCGGCGTACACCCGCGCGCTCCCGGGATCGAGTCCCAGCCTGGGGCGGGCGCTACGCCCGGGCGGCCGGTCTTCGGGTAGCAGAAGACCACGACGCGCTCGGACTGGCTCGCGGACAGCAGGGACACGGAGGAGCCGGTCGTCGCGGGCAGCAAGAGCGAGGGCACGGCTGCGCCCGGGAGGTGGTCGGCCGCGCCGTCGTCAGACGGGACGGGGAGGTCGGTGGGCAGCGAGGTCGGGTCGTGGGCGCTCACATCAGACAAAACTAGTCGCGCCCGGCCACCACTGTCAGCCACGATGAACGGCGTGGACGTACCCAAGGTGATCGCGATCACCGGTGTTCAGGCTGCCGGCAAGTCGACCGTCGCGCAGATGCTGGCCGAGCGGCTGGAGCGCTCCGCTCACGTACGCGGCGACACGTTCCGGCGGATGCTGGTCAGCGGGCAGGCGCCCGTCGTTCCCGGCGGGGGCGGGCAGATGCAGGCAGAGCTCACTCTCCGCTACCAGATCGCCGCCATGGTCGCCGATCGGTACGCAGCGGCCGGGTTCACCGCCGTCGTCCAGGACGTCATCCTCGGCTCCGACCTCGCAGAGTTCGCCGCAACCGTAAGGACACGCCCCTTCGGCATGGTCGTGCTCGCGCCCGACCAGAGGTCCGTGGCCCAGCGCGAGCAGGACCGCCGCAAGACCGCGTACAAGGACGGCTGGACGATCGAAGGCCTCGACGCCGTGCTGCACGAGGACACGCCCAAGCTCGGACTCTGGCTGGACACCTCCAGCCAGACACCGAGCCAGACGGTCGACGAGATCCTGGCCCGCCTGCCGGAGACCCTCGTGGAGTAAGTCAGCGCAGGACGTACGACGCGACCACCGGCAGGTGGTCCGAGCCGGCCGGGTCGACGGAGGACACTTTCGCCGACACCGCCTTCAGATCACCGGTTCCCAGCACGTAGTCGATCCGGTGCGTCGGCGCCTCGGACGGGTGCGTGAGCCCGTCTCCGTCTCCGATTTCCACCCAGGCGTCGTCCAGTTCCTGGGTCAGGGTCTTGATCTCCGGCGCCTCGGGTACGGCGTTCAGGTCCCCGACCAGGATGGTGCGCCGCGGCCGGTCACCGAGCAGGTCGAGGATCGCGGCGGCCTGCTGCTCCCGTTCGAGGTTGTCGTTGTGCTGCAGGTGGGTGCAGGCGAACCGGACCCGTTCCCCGTGCACGTCGACCACGGTCTCCAGCAGCCCGCGTTGCTCGTGCCCTTCGAACTTCGGCAGGTACGTGTTGCGCCACCACTTGATCGGCCACCGGGACAGCACGGCCGTGCCGTACTGCCGCCGGGGCTCCCCCTCCGAGAGCGGATCGAGATCGAGGTTCGCGCCGTACGCGACCCGCATTCCGAGCCGGCGGGCGAGCCAGGTGGGCTGGTCGACCCATTCGCTGCGTTCGCTCCAGTGCCGGTCGACCTCCTGCAGGCCCACGAGGTCAGCCCCGAACGACTCCACGATCGACGCGATCCGCTCGAGGTCGAGCACGTCGTCGGTGCCCTGAGCATGGTGGATGTTGTACGTAGCTACGCGAATCTTCGTACCCTGCGTTTCGGAAGCGTGGGCGGGCAGCGCGCTGAACGCGGCACCGGCCACGCCGAGCGCCGCGGCGCCAAGAATTGTGCGCCGGCTGGCGGCCGGCTGGTTGTTTTTCACCACGTCAAAGAAGGTAATCGAGTGGGATCCCGCCTCGAAGGCCTACGCGATACCTAGGCGTGACCGGAAGCGGAACGCTCCGCGTCGAGCGCGATGGCCAGCGCGGCCAGGCCGTCCTCCGGCGTGACCCGCGGCGACCCGCCGTTACGCAGGACGGACAGGAACTCACCGAGCTGAGCGGTGTAGGGCTCGATGGAGAAGTCGTCGACGTACAGCTTCGTGCCGGCACCGTCGGTGAGCACAGGGTTGGGCGCGGAGTCGAACCGCAGCTCGCCCTCGTCGCCGATGATCTCGAGCGTGGTGCGGAACTCCGCGCCCACGTGGTCCCAGCGCGCGATGATCTCCGACTCGGCGCCGTTGGCGTGCGTCAGGTGCGCGGTGCCGGTGATCGGCAGCCCGCCCGCGGCCTTCTCCTCGGTGGCCGACACCCGGATCACCTCGCCGGCGATCCAGCGGGCGTAGTCGATGTCGTGGATGCCGAGGTCGACGATCACGCCGCCGGAGCGCGCGGGGTCGCCGAACCAGTCGCCCCAGTGGGGGTACTCGCCGTTACGCAGCAGCTTCACCGACCGCACCCGGCCGATCCGCCCGGCGGCGACGAGTTGCTGAGCGTGCTCGTACGCCGGGAAGTAGCGCAGCGTGTGCCCGACGAACAGCCGTACGCCAGCCGACCGGCAGGCCTCGATCATGCCCTTGGCGTCGTCGAACGTGCGAGCCAGCGGCTTCTCGCAGACCACGTCGCGGCCGCCGGCAGCGGCCTGCAACACCAGCGAGGCGTGCGTGTCGGTGGGCGTGCAGATGTCGATCAGCTCCGCCTGCGCGTACAAGGCGTCGCGGTCGGCGACGGCGGTGACGCCGTGCTCACGCGCGAACGCCTCCCTGCGTTCGGCCGAACGCGAGTGCACGAGGATGTCGGCGCCCAGCCGCTGCCATGCCAATACATGCTTGACAGCCATCTCGCCCGTGCCGATGACACCTACGCGCATGAACCCTCCGCCAGTTCTGGCCAGCCGTGAAGACTGGTCGTCCTCCTGCAAGTGACGATATCTGTTGTACACATGGAATCGTTCAACGGACTTGGCGTCCACCTGGGTAACGTTTCCCGGCTCTCGCCGGCGAAGACGCGTTCGATCAGTGCGGAGAACCCGAACGGAGAGAAGGCGGGAGGCGCGAGGTCCCTGGAGAACCTCGAGTCCGGCCCGTCGCGTGACCTCGGCGAAGGCTGGAAGGTCCGGCCGTGCGTGACGATCGAGGGCTCGACCACGTTCACGCTCGCCGACATCGAGGGGCCGGGCGCGATCCAGCACATCTGGATCACGGTGAACAAGTCGCACTGGCGGCGGCTCGTGCTGCGCTGCTACTGGGACGGTGAGGAGACGCCGTCGGTCGAGGTGCCGGTCGGTGACTTCTTCGCCAACGGCTGGGGTGAGCACTCGCAGGTCAGCTCGATCCCGATCGCGGTGAACCCGTCCGGCGGCTTCAACTCCTACTGGGAGATGCCGTTTCGGCAGCACGCCCGGATCACCGTGGAGAACCTCAGCCCGGAGAAGATCGACGGGTTCTTCTACCAGGTGACGTACGCGCTCACCGAGGTCGAGGAGGACCGCGCGTACTTCCACGCACAGTTCCGGCGCAACAACCCCTTGCCGTACGGCGAGGTGCACACGCTGCTCGACGGCGTGCGCGGCAAGGGCCAGTACGTCGGCACGTACCTCGCCTGGGGCGTGAACAACAACGGCTGGTGGGGCGAGGGGGAGATCAAGTTCTACCTCGACGGCGACGGCGACTACCCCACGATCTGCGGCACGGGTACGGAGGACTACTTCGGCGGGGCGTGGGCGTTCGCGCTGAAGGACGAGACGTACGGCATCTACACCACGCCCTACCTCGGTATGCCGCAGATCCTCACCGGCGACGGGTTCATGACGACGCAGCAACGGTTCGGCCTGTACCGGTGGCACGTCCCGGACCCGATCCGCTTCGAGGAGGACCTCAAGGTGACGATCCAGGCGCTAGGCTGGCGGGCCGGGCACGGCGGGCACGCGCGGTTCCTGCCGCTGCAGGACGACATCGCGAGCACGGTGTTCTGGTACCAAGCCGAGCCGCACGCTCCGTTCCCGCAGTTCCCGTCGCTCGACGACCTGGAAGTGATCTAGGGGAGGCGATGTGGTCGCGGTCCTGCTCTGCGTGCTGGGCCTGGTGGCGCTGGCGGTGCTGGTGATCGGCTGGGCGGAGATCGTCCACTGGCGATCCACCCGCCGCCTGACGCGACCTGACCCGGGCAGCGGGTCCGAGGCCATCGTGGTGCTGGGCTACCGCAACCCGGACCGCGACCACATCAACGCCCTGAACCGCTGGCGGGTACGCGCGGGCCTGCGTTCGATCGACGGCGCCGGCACGTCCCGGCTGGTGCTCAGCGGCGGGCCGTACGAAGCGTCGCTGATGGCGCGGTACGCCACCGAGCAGTGTGGCTACGCCGGCGAGGTCGTCGTCGAGGACGTGTCGCGTACGACCTGGGAGAACGTCGAGCAGGTGATCCCGTTCCTCGAGGACGTGGAGCGGATCAAGTTCGTCTCCAACCCGCTCCACGCGGAGAAGGCGCGGCTCTATCTCCAGCTCCAGCGGCCCGACCTGGCCGAACGGATGGTCCGCGCGGCCGACCACTGCATCGGCGAGTGGGCTCCGCTGAAGCCGTTGTTCGCGGTCTACGGGCTGCGGGACCTCGCCAAGCACAAGCGGAACCTGGCCGCGCAGGGGCGCCTAACGCCGTGACGGCTCGCTCGGCGAGCCCAGTTCGTCGTCGACGAAGCGCGAGCGGCCGGCGTGCAGGCCGACCAGGACCTGCGGCCCGATCAACAGCAGCAGGATCCAGATCGGGAGCGTCCAGCCGCCGGTGGCTCCGTACAGGATGCCGAGCATCAACGGTCCCACTGCGCCGATCAGGTACCCGATGCCCTGCACGAACCCCGACAACCCGGCCGTGACCTCGACGGTCCGGGCGCGCAGGCCGATCATCGTCAGCGCGAGCGGGAACGCGCCGCCGCCCAGGCCCATGAGCAGCACCCACAGCCATGGGAGCGTGGTCGGAACGGCGAGCAGTCCTGCGTAGCCCAGGATGTACGCGGCTCCGCACGCGATCACCGCCGGACGCTGGTCGGGCAGGCGGGTCGCGATCGCCGGGATCGCGAGTGAGACGGGGACCCCGGCGATCGGCAGGAGTGACAGCATGATGCCGGCGTGCACCGGGTCGAGGCCGGCGTCGCGGAAGATCTGGGCGAGCCAGCCGAACCCCGCGTACGCCTGCAGCGACTGCAGGCCGAAGAACAGCGCGAGCGACCAGGCCAGCTTGGACCGGGCGAGGTCCCCGGCGGTGACCCGCCGGGGTGCGTCGGCGGCGTCGGTCAGCGCCGGGCGCTCTCCCCAGGCCAGCAGGAGCCACGGGAACAGCGCGACCACGGCGGTCAGCGCCCAGGTCGCCAGGCCGTACCGCCAGCTGCCGAACGCCTCGGAGATCGGCACCGTCGTCGCCGCCGGGACGGTCGCGCCGATCGAGAGCATGGTCGTGTACGCGGCCGTCAGCAGGCCGACGCGGCCAGGGAAACGGGCCTTGACGACGGCGGGCAGAAGGACGTTGACGGTGGCCATGCCGGCGAGCGCGACGACGGTCGCCGCCATGAACAGCAGGGCGTTCCCGCTGATCGCGCGCACGATCAGACCGGTGAACGTCGCGAGGATGGACACGACGATGACGTGCCGCGTGCCGAACCGGCGAGCCCAGCCCGGCGCCGCCGCACCGATCCCCGCGAAACACAGCACCGGCAGCGTCGTAAGGACGCCCGCGAGCGCCGGCGACAGCTGCAGCCCGGCACGGATCTCCTCCAGGACGGCGCCGAGGCTCGTCACCGCGGACCGGAGGTTGAACGACAGCAGCAGGATCGCGCCGAACAGGAACCACGCGGACCCTTTGACCTGCTTGAGCAAACTCATCGATCGAGCGTGGCGACGCACTCGACGTGATGCGTCATCGGGAACGCGTCGAACGCGCGCAGGTCCGACAGTTGCCAACCCAGCTTGGCGAATCGGCCGAGGTCACGGGCGAGCGTGGCGGGGTCGCACGAGACGTAGGCGATCCGCCGCCTGGCCAGCTTGGCGATCCGGGTGACGACCTGCTCCTCCAGGCCGGTACGCGGCGGGTCGACGACGATCAGGTCGACGGGCCTGATGCGCTTGCTGGTTATCGTGCGTTCGACCTTGCCGGCCTCGACGTCGGCGTTCGGCAGGTCGCGCAGGTTGTGCTGCGCGTCGTGGACGGCGATCGGGTCCGACTCGATGCCGAGGACATGACCGGTCGGGCCCACGTGGTCGGCGAGGACGCCGGTGAACAGCCCGACTCCGCAGTACAGGTCGAGCGCGGTCTCGCCGAGCTGCGGGTGCAGCGCCTTGATCACCGCGTCGACGAGGGTCTGCGCCGCGGCGGGATGGACCTGCCAGAAGCCGCTGCCGCTGACCTGCCAGCTGCGGCCGGCGGCTTGCTCGCGTACGTACGGCAGGGCGGGGCCGGGGGCGGGCTTGCCGCGGACGACGCGGACCTTGGCGTCGAGCCGGGGGATGGGTGGCCTGTCGGCGTCGACGAGCACGAGCCGGTCGGCCGTCTCGGGCGCGGCGATCGCCTCGACCTCGGAGAAGCCCTTCCAGTGCAGGCTCTCCGCGCCGAGTTGCTCGACCTCGGGGTGCGCGATCGGGCACTGGTCGACGACCTGGATGTTGTGCGAGCGGTGCCGCCGGAAGCCGAGCCGCCCGTTGCCGGCGACGGCGAAGCGGACGCGGGTACGCCAGCCGAGGTTGTCGGGGGTGCCGGGCAGCTCCTCGACCGTCACGTCGCGCTCGATGCCGGCGAGGCGTCGCAGCTGGTCGGCGACGACCTGGGCCTTGAGCGTGCGCTGGGCCTCGGCGGTGGCGTGCTGCCAGTCGCAGCCGCCGCACTTGCCGGGCCCGGCGTACTTGCAGGGCGGGTCGACCCGGTCGTTGGAGCCGCGCAGGATCTCCACGGCGTCGGCGCGCCAGAACCGCTTCGTCTGCTCGACGACTCTCGCGCGGACCCGTTCACCGGGCAGCGCGTGCCGCACGAACACGACCCGCCCTTCGTATCGGGCGACGCACCAGCCGCCGTTGGCGACAGTGGCAACGTCCAGTTCGATCAGCTCGTCGGGCATTCCAACGAACTTACCCGCCGCAGAATCGGGAAGTACGCCGCCCACTCGCGAACGACTTCGCCCGCGACGGCGACCGGCTCGCCGGGGAGCGACCGGCGGCCGGTGCGGTCAGCGCCAGGTCAGGACGGCGGCGCGGCCTTGCGGTCCGCTGGCCCAGCAGGCGGCTCCGGCGCAGTCGACGCTGTCGTAGGCGCCGGTGTCGAAGGGCTTCCAGCTCCGGCCGCCGTCGTACGTCACGTCGCTGCCGCTCGGGCCGACGGCCAGGCCGACCGGGGAGTGCGCCAGCCAGGTGGAGCCGGAACGGTAGCCGCCCGGTGCTTTGCCGGCCGGCACGAGCTGCCACGTACGGCCGCCGTCGGAGGTGGTGGCGGCGGCGTCGACCGCTTCGGTTGGGGTCGTGTAGTCGCCGCCGACGGCGAGGCCGTGGCGGCTGTCGCGGAAGGCGAGGGAGTAGATGCCGGCGGACGGGCCGCTGGCCACCGGGGTGGCCGTGGCCTGCCAGTGGCGGCCGCCGTCAGACGTACGGAAGACGCGGGCCGACGCGCCGCCGCCGGTTGCGAACCAGGCTGTGTGGCCGGGGCCGCTCACCAGGCACGTACCGGACGCCGCGAACGCGAACTCGCCCTCCAGCGCGGCCGGCATGCCGTCGCCGGGCTGGACGCGCCAGGAGGCGCCGCCGTCGTGGGTGGCGAGGATGCGGAACTTGCCTTCGACCGGGTCGCTCAGCGCGAGGCCGTGCTTGCGGTCGAGGAATGTGACGCAGTCGTAGAACGCGGCCGGCTCGTCGTTCACGAACGTGGCTCGCCAGGTGGCGCCGCCGTCGGAGGTGAGGAGCACGCGGGAGTCCTCGCCGGTGCCGATCGCGAGCACGACGGCGTGGCGGCTGTCGAACGCCTCCACGTCGCGGAACTCCAGTGCGGAGGCGTCCGGCGGCGAGACGTTCCGCCAGGTCCGGCCGGAGTCGGAGGTCCGCAGCACGGTGCCACCGCTGCCGGCCAGCCACGCCGTGCGATGGTCGACGGCGGCCAGGCCGCGGAACTGCCCGGTGGTGCCGGTCGGCCTCGGCTCCCACGCCGGCTCGGGACCTCCACCGGCCGAGGCCGAGGGAACGGCCAAGCCCAACGGAACAACGGCGAGAGCCAGCAGCGCAACGACCTTCAGTCGAGTCCTCATGGGGTGGGACGGTACCGGCGGTGGGCGTTCGTGTCAGGAGATCAGACGATGACCGACAGCCGGCCGGGCTCGGCGATCGTACGCCGGACCGGTTGCTTGGCCCGCGGGTTGGTGGAGCGCATCATCCGGTTCACCGACAGCGCGATGACGACGGTCAGCGTCAGGCCGATCAGCGCCGCGAGAATGGCGTTCCACGCGACTGACATGCCCGTGGGGAACCCTTCGCCGCTCGCCATCGCCACGACCGCGATCGCGACACCGGACGCGCCGATCGAAGCGGCCGCGCAGGCCCACCAGGCAGTCGGTGTCCAGGCCCGGACGACGACGCCGGGGCCGAGCGCGGCCAGCGGTAACGCGATCAGCGGACGGACGCCGCCGAACAGCTCGCCGACGAACGAGCTGCCGCGCAGGATCAGGATCACGGCGAGCGCTCCGGCGGCGATGAGCACGCCGAACAGGAATACCCACTCGTACATCACCTGGCCGACCGTGGGCCGCTCCTCCGAGAGCTTGGTCCGCGCACCGGACGCGGCCATCAGCGCCAGGGCCAGCGCGGCGACGATCGAGATGCCGGCCGTGGTGGGCTGGAGCGCCTCGCCACGCAGGCACATCGTCGCGGCGCCGCCGCCGGAGGTCGCGACGAGCACAGCGACGGCGTACTCGCCGGGTAAGCCGGTCAGCCGTCGTACCGGCAACGTCAGCAGGATCGCGACCGACCCCGCGATCGCGATCGAGAAGCCGGCGAGCAGTTGCGGCCACCAGGGCGGCCAGGCCACCTCGGGGATGTGGGACAGCACCGCGACGCCGGTGACCACGCCGGCGGAGGCGGCGGTGCCCCAGCGGTTTCCGAGCGCACGATGGACGAACACCGCCGTCAGCACACCGACGACGGCGGCCGCGGACAGCGAGCCGACCTTGCCGTCGGCGACCTGGGCAGCGGTCAGGCCGACCAGGACGATGCCGGCGCCCAGGCAGGACAGCACGATCGCGGTGGCCAGCATCGCGGTGCGCTCCCGCGCCTTCGCCCGGCTCTTGGGTGGCCGCCGGCGGCGGAGGTTGAGCCAGGACTCGGTGGTGGGCTCGGGTGGTGGAGCGGGCTCCTCCCGCGGCAGCTCGTCGCGGAACAACGGATCGGCCTGCCGCGGAACGCGCGGCTCGGGTGAAGCCTCCGGAAGGAGGTCGTCGCCGTGGGTGGACCAGCCGGTCGGATCTGCGGTCGGTGCGGACCGCCGGCCCGGAAAGGCCGGCCCGGCCGGCGAGGGCCGCGCCGCGTGGCTGGGCCGGTCGCCTGGCTCGGAGAGGGGGTACGCGGCGCGGCCCTGGCGAGAGGTGGGTTCGGCCGGTGCGTCCGGCAACGGGTGGGCTGTACGGGCGGCTCGCCTTCCCGGCTCGGCGTACTCCGCCCGTTGGGGCGCGCCTCGCTCGGGAACGGTGGCATGGGTCGCTCGCCTGCGGCGTGCGGTGGGATCGGCCGAAGCGGCGGACGCCGACGAGCTGCCGAGCGGTCCGGTCGCGTGCGTGGCTCGCCGGCCCGGCCCGGCCGGTCGCGCCGGCTCGGGGGCATCCGGAGGCAGATCGGCCGTACGCGCGGCCCGCCGGCCCCGGCCAACTGGCCCGGCCGACTCGGGCGCGCCTCGCTCGGCGTCGGTGGCGCGGGTCGCGTGCCTGCTGCGTGCGGTCGGTTCGGCAGTTCCGGCTGCCTCTGGCAGCGGTCCGGACGCTCGCCGGCCGGGCTCCGCCGATCGGGAGGATGGCCTCGATGGCGCGTCAACTGGACGATCGGCCGCACGCCTGCGGTGTACGGCTGGTTCGGCCGGCGCGGGCGATGCGCCGGCTGCCGCCTCTGGCAGCGGACCAGTTGCGTGGGTACCTCGCCTGCCGGGCTCGGCCGATCGGGTGGATGGCCCAGGTGGTGCGTCGGCCGGGCGATCGGCCGTGCGCCTGCGATGCGCGGTCGGTTCGGTGGCCGCGGCGGCTTCGGGCAGGGGCCCGCTCGTTCGCCTGCCGGGCTCCGCCGACCGGGCGGAAGGCACAGGTGGAGCATCGACCGGGCGATCGGCGGCGCGTCTGCCACCAGCGCCTCGCTCGTTCGGCGGCGGGGCCGACGCCGGCGCCGGCATCGGGGGGAGCTGCCACGGCGGCTCCGGCTCCGGCTCCGAGTCGCCCAGCAGGTCGTTCCACGACGGCTCGGGCGGCGAATCTTGATGCCGGGGTGCCTGGTGCCGAGGTGCCTGATGCCGCGGCGACGCCGGCTGCCGTTGCGCCTGCCGGGGCCGCGGCGCTTGGTGCTGCGGCGCCGGACGCCGCGCGGTCGTCGCGTGCTGGGAGTCCCGTTCGGTGACGGGCTGTGCGTCTCGGGCGCCCGGATCGGGGGTTGCCGGCCCGCGATGGCGGCCTTCAGCCGCACGCGACCCCGTTGGGTTCGCGTGTGGTGGTTGATACGAAGCCATTAGGACCTGCTTGGTTCACGCCCGCGTTGCAGCATGGCCCGAGCCACAAGCGCGCAAAAACGAGTGTTGGTGACGGCGTACCGCACGAAGAGCCGCCGGGGTTCCTGCAGCAGCCGGAACAGCCACTCCAGGCCCAGCCGCTGCAGCAGCTGCGGCGCTCGACGCAACTCGCCGGCGAGTACGTCGAAGCTGCCACCCACGCCGATGCAGACCGGTATCCCCGCGACACCGATCCGGTCGACGATGAAGACTTCCTTGGCCGGCGTGGGCATACCGACGAAGAGTACGTCGGCCTCGCTGCGCCGGATCTCGTCGATGACGACGGCCTCGTCGGCGTCGTCGTAGTAGCCGTCGCGGGAGCCGACGATGCGTACGCCCTCGTCCACCAGCCGGGCGGTCAGCCGCTGCACCACGTGGTCGCGGCCGCCGAGGAGGTAGACGCCCCAGTCGTTGGCGCGGGCGAGGTCGAGTACGCGCTCCATCAGGTCGATCCCGGCGACCCGTTCGGGTACGTGGTGGCCGAGCAGGCGGGCCGCCCAGACGAACGGCTGGCCGTCGGAGCCCACGAGGTCGCAGCGTTCGAGCAGCTCGCGGTAGGCAGGGTCCTCGTTGGCCCGCACGACGTTGGCGGCGTTCACGCAGAGGTGGGTTCCGGGCTCGCCGGTGCGGACGCGACGTTGGACCCAGTCGAGCGTCCCGCTCATACCTACAGCATCGACGGGTACGCCGAGAACACGCAACCTGCGGCCCTCGCTCACCAGCGCCATCTGCTGCCCCTAATGCCGTTTAAGTAACTGCCCGGCGACGTCCCCCGGTCCAACATCAAGCAGGGACCGCGAAGAGTATGTCACGGCGTGTCCGCCGCAGTGATCGTGTACCGGGTGTGGGCCAATGTCGGATTGATCTTGCGGACCTCGGCAACGCGTTCGGCGCTGACGTCTCCGGTGCAGTGTCCGACCTGTTCACCGAGCGCCGCGACCTGGACGCCGAACGGGTCGACGAGCATGCTGCGGCCGGAGTACGCGGGACCGGACTGCGCGGCCGCGGCGACGTAACAGGTGTTCTCGATCGCGCGGGCCCTGACCAGCGTCGTCCAGTGGTCTTCCTTCAGCGGACCGCGCATCCAGGCAGCCGGGATCGCCAGCACGTCGGCTCCGGCCCCGGCCAGCCGCCGCGACAGCTCGGGGAAGCGCAGGTCGTAACACGTGAGCAGCGCGACGTTGTGGCCGGCGACCGGCACGACCACGGGCGGCTCGGCGGGTACGCCCGGAACCAGCCGGTCGGACTCGCGATAGCCGAAGGCGTCGTACAGGTGAAGCTTGCGGTACCGCCCGGCCAACTCACCGGTGGGCCCGACCGCGACCAGCGTGTTGTAGACGCGGCCCGGGTCCGGATCTGAATGTGGACCGGCCGCCTCGAACATGCCCGCGATGATCGTCGCCTCGAGCTCCTTGGCCAGCCCGGCCAGCGACTGGACGAACGGACCGTCCAACGGCTCGGCCAGCGGGCCGAGCGAAGTGTCCGGTTTGCCGAAGTCGGCCATCGCCGCCTCCGGACACACGATCAGGTCAGGGCCCGGCGTGGACGCTCCGGCCGCCTCGCGAGCCAACCGGGTCAGCGTCTCGAGGTTGCCGGCCTTGTCCATGCCGGTCGCGAACTGCAGCAGCGTTACGCGCACGAGCTCCAGACTGCCAGACTTTGAGCGTCCGGCGACAGTGGCGCCGGACGCCGAGCCGAGCCCCGAGCCAGGCCTGAGCCGAGGAGGAACGACGTGCGGCCACCAGCGGTCGACGACAGCACGAGGAGCAACGGATGAGCGCCGAGAGCTACGACGTCGTCGTGCTCGCCGGAGGCGGTGCCCAGCGGCTGGGCGGCGTCGACAAGATCCAGCTCGCCATCGGCGGCCGTCCGATGCTCGACCGCGTCCTTGCCGCCGCGAGCGGCGCGCACCAGGTGATCGTCGTCGGGCCGGAGCGTCCGACCACCGCCAAGCAGCCGGTCCGCTGGACGATGGAGGAGCCGCCGGGCGGTGGACCGCTCGCCGGCCTGGCCGCCGCGATCGAGCTCGACGAGTGCACCTCACCGGTCATCGTCGCCCTGGCCGGCGACATGCCGCTCGTCGACCGGAAGCTCGTCGAACGCCTGGTCGCCGCGACCGCCCAGCCCGAGACCGACGCGGTGGCGCTGACCGATGCGGAGGGTCAGGTGCAGCCGCTCGCGGCCGCGTACCGGCGTGACGCGCTGGTCTCCGTACTCGACGAGATCGGCGATCCGCAGAATCTCGGGTTTCGCCCCCTGCTCTCGCGGTTGAGGATCGATATCGTCACCGACGCACGAGCCGCGACCGACTGCGACACCCCCGAAGACCTTCGCCGGCTGGAGACCATGATGCTCAGCGACTGGACCGAGCGGCTCGCCGCCGAGCTCGGCCTCGACCCGTCCGATCCCAACGTCGACCTGGACCTGCTGCTCAACCTCGCGCGCGACGCCGCCCACGCGGTCGAGCGGCCGGCGGCACCAGTTACCGCCTTCTTCGTCGGGTACGCCGCGGCCAAGCGAGGCGGTGGCGATGCCGCTATCGCCGATTGTGTCCGCATCGCCCGTGAGCTGACCGCCGAGTGGGAACGCGATGCCGCGTCCTGACGTCAACATCGCGACTCGTGCCGAGTACCGACCCTGGAGCACTCCGTGATGATCTCCGCCCGTAGCGGGCCGCCGCGGCTGAGCGGACCGACGTCCGGGTCGGCGAACCGGTCCGACATCCGTCTGCCCGAGCCGACAGTCACCCCGTTACGCCAGATCAGCGTTCGGGTCCTGCTGGCACTCGGCTTCCTGGCGATGGCCGTGCTGATCGTCTACCTCGGCCGCGACGGCTACCGCGACGCCGCCGACGACGAGCTCAACCTGATCGACTGCATCTACTACGCGACGGTCAGCCTCACGACCACGGGATACGGCGACATCACTCCGGCAACCGACGGCACCCGGCTGGTGAATGTCATCTTCGTCACGCCGCTGCGGCTGGGCTTCCTGATCGTGCTGGTCGGTACGACGCTGGAAGTGCTGGCGACCAGGAGCCGCGAACAATGGCGCCAGATGCAATGGAGGAGACGGTTGCACAACCACACCATCGTCGTCGGGTACGGCGTGAAGGGCCGAAGTGCCGTCGACACGCTGGTCAACGGCGGCGTGTCCCGGGACCAGATCGTCGTGGTCGACCCGTCGGCCGAGATCGTCGCCGACGCGAACGCGCACGGCTTCGCCGCGATCGTCGGCGACGCGACCCGCGCCGACGTACTCCGCCGGGTCGAGATCGACTCCGCCCATCAGATCCTGGTCACGACCGACCGCGACGACACGGCCGTACTGATCACGCTGACCGCGCGCCAGCTCAACAGCAAGGCGTCGATCGTGGTCGCCGTCCGCGAGGGCGAGAACGTCAACCTGCTCCGGCAGAGCGGCGCGGACGTCGTCGTCACGTCCTCCGATGCGGTCGGGCGGCTGATGGGCCTGGCTACGGTGAGCCCTGAGCTCGGCACGGTGCTGGACGACCTGCTGTCGTACGGCGAAGGGCTGGAGGTCGCCGAGCGGCCGATCCTGGCGCGCGAGGTCGGCAAGTCGCCGCGGGCGCTGGACGACATCTGCCTGGCGGTCGTACGCGACGGGCAGCTCCACCGCTTCTTCGAGCCCACTGTCTCGCAGTTGCTGCGCGGCGACCGGCTGATCGTCGTCCGGTCGGCCAAGGAACTGCCGTGGGCGCCGCGCCCGGGTGGCGAGGGCGACACTGACACCGAAGCCGACGACGAGGACGACGAGAGCGGGAGTTCGCGATGAGAGCCGTGGTGACCAGCGGAGCCGGTGGGCTGGGCGTCCTCGCGGTCGGCGAGGCGCCGGATCCCGGCCCTCCGGGAGTGGGCGAGGTCCAGATCTCGGTCGCGGCCGCGGGCGTGAACCGGGCCGACATCGCCCAGCGCGAGGGCAACTATCCGCCACCGCCCGGTGCGTCGGAGACCATCGGCCTGGAGTGCTCCGGAGTCGTCGCCGAGGTCGGCCCGGACGTGACGGAGTTCGCCGTGGGCGACGCGGTGTGCGCGCTGCTGCCCGGTGGCGGGTACGCCGAGCGCGTGGTCGCACCGGTGGGCCGCGTGCTCCCCGTACCCGACGGTGTGGAGCTGGTCGAGGCCGCCGGCCTGCCGGAGACGGTGTGCACGGTCTGGGCGAACGTCTTCATGCTGGCGGGCCTGCGTCCGGGCGAGACGCTGCTCGTGCACGGTGGCGGGAGCGGGATCGGAACGACCGCGATCCAGCTCGCCATCGCCACCGGATCGCGGGTGCTGGTGACCGTTGGTAGCCAGGCCAAGGCCGAACGCTGCCTCGAGCTGGGCGCGGCCGCCGCGATCGTCTACTCGTCGGAGGACTTCGTCGAAGGCTGCCTGGCCGCGACCGAAGGGCGCGGCGCCGACGTGATCCTGGACGTCGTGGGTGCGGCCTACCTCGAACGCAACCTCGACGCGCTCGCCACCGGCGGCCGGCTGGCGATCATCGGGCTGCAGAAGGGCCGGACGTCCGAGATCGACCTCGGCAAGCTGATGGCGAAGCGGGCGAGCGTCTCAGCCACTGGACTGCGAGCGCGGCCCGAAGCCGAGAAGGCGGCGATCGTCTCCTCCGTACGCGAGACGGTGTGGCCGCTCGTCGCATCCGGGCAGGTCCGGCCGGTCATCGACCGGGTACTCCCGCTCGATCAGGTGGCCGAGGCGCACCGCGTGATGGAGGCCGGCGAACACGTCGGAAAGATCCTCCTGAGAGTCGCAAAAATCGGATCTTAGGAATTTTTTGGACTTGATCGGCAACCGGATGGTGGTTTGGTCGCGTCCCTTTCCACATGAACAAGAGTTATCTGGTGCGCCAGCGCAGGCTGGCTGCGCTGCGGATTCGTGCGGAAGTCGAGCGCCGTCGGGCGCAACGGGTGGCCATTCCGGCCCAGCAGACCGCTGCCGGCAAGACCGGCACACCCACTCGTTAGCGAACCACGGGGAATCGGGTAAATATTGGGTTCATGACCGAACCACGGCACCCCGACAGCAGCACCACGGCCGACGAAAATCCAGGCAACGGAGAGTCTCCGCGCGTGGTGATCGTCGGACCGGATGGCATGGCCGTCGAAGGGCCTCCTGCCGGCGATGACGACGCGGGTGACGAGGAGCGCTCTGTCACCGATCTGGTCGAGCAGCCGGCCAAGGTGATGCGCATCGGCAACATGATCAAGCAGCTGCTCGACGAGGTGAAGGCCGCGCCGCTCGACGAGGCCAGCCGGCAGCGGCTCAGTCAGATTCACAAGTCTTCGATCGCCGAGCTCGAGAAGGGCCTGGCCCCCGAGCTCGTCGAAGAGCTCGAGCGGCTGTCACTGCCGTTCGACGAGGCCACCGTGCCGAGCGAGCCGGAGCTGCGGGTCGCGCAGGCTCAGCTCGTGGGCTGGCTCGAGGGTCTGTTCCACGGAATCCAGACGGCGCTGTTCGCGCAGCAGATGGCGGCCCGGGCGCAGCTGGAGCAGATGCGGCGGTCGCTTCCGCCAGGTGCGTCGCTGCCTCCCGGCATGGCGGGCATGGAGGCTCCGCAGGCCCAGGAGAACGACCGCCCGGGCGGCATGTACCTCTGACCTTCACGCGAACGGCCGCGTCGACCGTGTGGTCGACGCGGCCGTTTCCGCGTGTGGTGTCTCAGCCCTCGAAGTCGGGCAGGCGGATGCCGTCGCCGAAGAACTCCGCCAGCGCGGCCACACACCTCGGCGCCGCCTTGCCGTCGCCGTACGGGTTGACCGCGGCCGCCATCCGGGCGTACGCCGCGTCGTCGTCGAGCAGCCTGGTCAGCTCGGTCTCGACGACCTCCGGGTCGGTGCCGACCAGCTTCACGGTGCCGGCGTCGACGGCCTCCGGCCGTTCGGTGTTGTCGCGCAGGACGAGGACCGGCTTGCCGAGGCTCGGCGCCTCCTCCTGTACGCCGCCCGAGTCGGTCAGCACCAGGTGGCTCTCACTCATCAGCCGGGCGAACTCGGCGTAGGCCAGCGGCTCGGTCAGCGTGACGTTCGGCAGCGCGCCGAGCTCGGCCTCCACCACCTGGCGTACGACCGGGTTGCGGTGCATCGGCAGCACAACCTCGTCGTCAGGGTGCGCGCGGACGACCCGGGCGAGCGCGCCCATCGCCGCCTGCATGCGGTCACCCCACGACTCGCGCCGGTGGGTGGTGACCAGGACGATCCGTCGTCCCGTGGCGGTGAGCTCCTCCAGCCGCGGGTCGCTGTAGGGGTGCTTCTGCCCGACGACCTCGAACAGCGCGTCGATCACGGTGTTGCCGGTGACGGCGATGCTCGCCGGCTCGATGCCCTCGGCGAGCAGGAGGTCGCGGTTGCGCGGTGTCGGCGCGAGGTGGACGCTCGTCAGCTGTGTGGTGAGCCGGCGGTTGACCTCTTCGGGGAACGGGGAGTAGCGGTTGGCCGTGCGCAGCCCGGCCTCGACGTGCACGACCGGGATCTGCTCGTAGAAGGCCGCCAGCGCGCCGGCGAAGGTCGTCGTGGTGTCGCCCTGCACGATCACCGCGTCCGGGCGGACGTCGCGGACCAGGCCGTTCACACCGGACAGGGCCCGGGTCGTGACATCGGTCAACGTCTGGCCGGGCGTCAGGATGTCGAGATCGTGGTCGGGAACGATGCCGAACAGTGCGTTGACCTGATCGAGCATCTCGCGATGCTGGCCGGTCACGGCGACGATCGGCCGGAATTCGGATGAGGCGCGCAGGGCCGCGACGACAGGTGCCATTTTCACGGCTTCCGGTCGCGTTCCGTACACAAGCATGATGCGCCGCATGATCAGGTGATTCCTCCGAAGGGGTCAAAACGGCCAGGATCGGTCACGACTCGCCGACACAGGCTAGCCGGTTACGGTTCATGATCGTTGGTACGTCGTGAGCCCGACCACTGCACCCCACCGACCGCCGACGCCGTTCCGCAAGCCCCAGCAACGCAGGGCGACCCGGCGACGACCGGCTGTCGATCGAGGGCTGGCGTGGCAGCTTCGCGCCTGGATTGGGAGCATTGCCGACAGCTTGGGCAGTATGGGCTCCGGCCGACGTGACCGGGACGACGAGTACGAATCGGAGGATCAGCGGGGCGTGGCAGAACCGCGATGGGGACGCAATGCCGAGACGTACGACGAACCACCCGGAACGCCCTGGGATGCTTATGCGACCAATATGGGGCCCGCAGGGTTCGAGTCCGATCCATATTCAGATCCAGATCCAGATCCGGACGCAGGACCGGATGACGACATCCCGCCGGGTTCCCGTAGGTCGAAGGAGGGCGGAGTAGTGGCACAGGTCGGCAGGCTCGGTGTGGCAGCTTTGGCCGGGCTCGTGGTGGCCGACGTGGTACTGGTCACGCTTGCGGTCGCTCACGTACGCGGAGACGAGACCCGGCTGGCAAAGGTATCCGATACACCGCCGAGCGCATCGCAGACCGCTGGTGGTCAGCAGACGACGAAGCCGACGAGCAAGCCGACCAAGGCGCCGGCGAAGCGGGGCATCGACCCGAAGGCGTCGCGGACGTTGGTCGACATCGGCCAGGGGGACGCGGTCGGCCGCGCGACCAGCGGCGCGTGTGGGTCTGGTGGCGGCAAGATCGAGATGTCCAGCGACGGTGGGAAGACGTTCAGCCCGGTCAGTCTCGAGTCGGCGGAGGTTGTGCTCCGGCTGGCTGTCACCGACGCTGACAAGGCCAAGGTCGTGGTCGCTGACTCCAAGTGCGAGACGGTGACGACGTTCGCCACGGAGAACGGTGGCGGGACGTGGTTCGAAGATGATCCGATGACGTGGAGCAAGGCGGCAGAGGTCGGCGCGAAGGTGCATGCGCCTGAAGGGGACGTCGACGTGCCGTGTGGGAGTGGGGCGAGCGTGCTGAGCTTGTCGACGCTTGGAGAGCAGCAGGCATATGCGCTGTGCAGTGACGGGACTGTGGCGCGGTCTGACGATGGTGGTGGGGACTGGGAGAAGCAGGGGACCGCGAAGGACGCTGCTGATCTGGACTTCATTGACGCGGAGAACGGGCTGGCTGTTGCCGCTGGGGGCTCGTCGTGTGCCGGCGTTGCGGTGTTGAAGACCTCTGATGCCGGCAAGGAGTGGGCCGAGCAGGGGTGCATCGAGACCGATGCCACGGAGATGGCGGACATCTCGGCGGATGGGGAACGGGCGTACGTGGCGGCGGGGAAGGTCGTCTGGTTCAGCGACGACGGTGGCGAGAGCTGGAAGCAGCAGACTCAGTAGGGCATCTTGACTTTGGAGCCTCTGCCGCTTCAATCGCTTCGCTCTACGGTGGTCAGGCTGCGCCTGACCACCGTCTCCCGCCGCCACCAATCCGGCCGCTCGGCTGACCGTCTCCGCTTCGGCCGACTGCCAACGGTCCGCACCACTGTCGGCTTTTCACCGGCACGCACTTGGCGGTTGTTGGATCAGGCTGGGGTGTTGACCGGGGCTCGGCGACGGCCGGCCTCTGGGGCGTAGCCGTAGCCGTATCCGTAGGTCTGGGCGTCGGGGCCCTTGGCGGGGGCCATGTTGAGGACGGTGCCGAGGAGGCGGGCTCCGACTTTCTCCAGGTTGTCGCAGGCCTTCTGTACTTGGTCGACCGTCGTCTTGCCGTGGCGGACGACCAGGACGGCGCCGTCGGACATGCGGGCCAGCAACGCGGCGTCGGTGACCGGGAGGAGGGGTGGGGCGTCGATCAGGATGATGTCGGCGCGGCGGTCGAGTTCCTGGAGGAGGAGTTCCATTGCCCGGGACTGGAGGAGCTCGCTCGGGTTCGGTGGGATCGGGCCGCTCGCCAGGACCTCGAGGGGGAGGTCGCCCCATTGCTGGATCGCGTCTTCGGGGTCTGCTCGTCCGATGAGAACGGAGGTCAGGCCGGAGGCGGATTCGAGGCCGAGGTAGGTGCCCAGCCTTGGCCGGCGCACGTCGCCTTCGATGAGGACGACGCGTTGGCCGGCTTCCGCGAGAGTCAGGGCGAGGTTGGCGGTGGCGGTCGTCTTGCCTTCGGAGGGGACCGAGCTGGTGACCACGATGCGCTTCGGGCGGCGGTCGACGTTGACGAACTGGAGGTTGGTCCGCAGCTGGCGGAACGCCTCGGCTCGCGGGGAGCGAGGTTCGAGCTGGACGACGAGGGGGTGGGTGTTGGCGTCACCGTCGTGGGCGATGACGCCGAGGCTCGGGGCACCGGTCTTCTCGTTCAGCAGGTCCGGTGTCTTCACCGAGGTGTCGAGGACCTCGCGCAGGAAGGCGAACACCATTCCCGCGATCAGGCCGCTGAGCAGTCCGAGTGGGAGGGTGCGGCCCGGCTGCGGAGCGAACGGTGTGCTCGGCAGCGTCGGCGACGAGATCGTCGTCATCCGGATCGTGGCCGGCTGATCATCTGTGGGCTGTACGAGTGACGACACCTGCGACGAGAGCTCCTCGGCCACAGCCGAGGCGAGCCGTTGAGCCTGTGCCGGTTTGGTGTCGGTGACGGTGATCTCGAGCAACGTGGTGTCGGGGATCACGCGTGCGCTGATCTTGCCCGCGAGTGCCGACGGCGACATCGAGAGGCCTTCGTCGCGGATCACCGCCTGCGTGATCAGCTCGCCCTTGACCAGCAGGGCGTATGTCTTGGCGCTCTGCTGGGAGAAGAGCCCGCCCTGGTAGGCGTCGGCGTTGTTTCCGACGGTGTTCGCGCTGATGTAGAGGGTTGCCCTGGAGGCGTAGGTGGGCGTGGTCCGGATGGTGACGACTGCCGCTGCGGCGACGCCCATGGCCGCGCAGATCGTCACCAGGAGCCAGTACTTTCGAATGGCCCGCACGTAGTCCTGCAGCTCCAACGGGGCACCCTTCCTGTGATGCCGGTTAAACTCCTGCGAGCAAGAGTCTGGCATGCCGCGGATGCGGTATGTGCATTCGCCGGTACAGTCGGGTGGTCATAACAGCCGGTTACCACTAGGCTGTCCCGTTCGTCTCGTAACGCAGTGTGAATATCAGCCCTCAGACAGCCAAGGAAAAGGGATAAGTGGTGTCCGAGCACGGGAATGGCGCAACGCCGCACTCCCGGCTGTGGTTCCGCCTCTTGCTCCTGGTGAGCGACCTGGCCACCTGGGTGGTCTGCCTCGGCCTGGCGACGGTCTTCCGGTACGACGGCGCGCTGAACCGCCTCGACACCGAGGGCCTGTTCGTGACGATGCTGATCGCGGGCGGGCTGCAGTTGCTGCTCGGCATCGTCACCAAGCTCTACCAAGGTGGCTACCGCCTGGCGAGCCTCGACGAGGCGTTCATCCTTTCTGTGATCGTCCTCACGATCGGCGCGGTGCTGCTGGTCGTCGACCTGGCCGTACAGCCCAGCCGGATGGTGCCGCTCTCGGTTCCGTTCAGCGGCAGCCTCGCCGCGGTGCTCGGCATGCTCGTCGTCCGCTCGCTGATCCGGCGGGTACGCGAGGGCAACGCCCGCCCCAAGGAAGGCATCCGCACGCTGGTCTTCGGTGCCGGCGACGGCGGGCACCAGCTGCTCTGGTCGATGATCCGCGACACGTCCAGCCCGTACATCCCGGTCGCGATGCTCGACGACGATCCGGGCAAGCGGCACCTGCGGATCAACGGCATCCGCGTGCGTGGCACTCGCCAGGACATCGTGCGGGTCGCCCAGGAGACCAGGGCCGAGGCATTGGTGATCGCGGTCCCCAGCGGGAGCGCGGCGTTCTTCCGCGAGCTCGCCCACTCCGGTCACGAGGCGGGCCTCGAGGTCAAGGTGCTGCCCGGCATCGCCGACCTGCTGGCGCCGTCGAGCATCACGATCCGTGACGTACGCGACATCGACGTCACCGACATCCTCGGCCGGCACCAGATCGACACCGACATCACCACGATCGCCGAATACCTCACCGGCAAGCGGGTGCTGGTCACCGGAGCCGGCGGCTCGATCGGATCGGAGCTCTGCCGGCAGATCCACGCGTTCGGGCCGGCCGAGCTGATGATGCTCGACCGCGACGAGTCGGCGCTGCACGCCGTTCAGCTGTCACTGCAGGGCCGGGCGCTGCTCGACACCGACGACGTGATCCTCGCCGACATCCGCGACCACGACCGGGTCATCGAGATCTTCAAGGAACGCAGCCCCGAGGTGGTGTTCCACGCCGCGGCGCTGAAGCATGTGCCGATGCTCGAGCAGTACCCCGAGGAGGGGTTCAAGACCAACGTGCTCGGCACCGCCAACGTGCTGGAGGCCGCGCAGCAGGTCGGCGTCAGCCGGTTCGTCAACATCTCGACCGACAAGGCTGCCAACCCCACCACCGTGCTGGGTCGCACCAAGCGGCTGGCCGAACGCATGACCGCGCACTACGCCCAGACCACCTCGACCGGCCGCTATCTGTCCGTACGGTTCGGCAACGTGCTCGGCAGCCGGGGCTCGGTGCTGACGTCGTTCGCCAAGCAGATCGCCGACGGTGGTCCGGTGACAGTGACCGATGTCGAGGTCACCCGCTACTTCATGACGATCCCCGAGGCGGTGCAGTTGGTCGTGCAGGCCGCGGCGATCGGGCGCGACGGCGAGGCGCTGGTGCTCGACATGGGCGAACCGGTGCGGATCGTCGACGTCGCGCGTCAGCTGATCGAGATGTCCGGTCGTGAGATCGACATCGTCTTCACCGGGCTGCGGCCCGGCGAGAAGCTGCACGAAGTGCTGCTCGGCGAGAACGAGGACGACTCCCGCCCGTTCCACCCACTGATCTCCCACGTTACGGTGCCGCCGAAGGAACCGGCTCTGGTGCAGCCGTCCGATGTGCTGGAACCCGCAAGGCTTAGCGAGATGACCTGAGATGAAGTCAGTGCATGTGAGCATCGTGCACCCGGCGACCGACGTTCGTATCTTCACCAAGCAGTGCAAGACGCTGTCGGCCGCCGGTTACAACGTGACGCTCTACGCCCGCACGCCCAACCAGACGCAGGATGTCGAGGGCGTCACGGTCAAGCCGGTGCCGCAGGGCGGCAACCGCCTGGTGCGGATGACCGCCGGCGTGTGGAGCCTGCTGCGGCCGCTGCTCGCCGAGCGCGCCGACATCTACCACCTGCACGACCCTGAGCTGGTGCCGCTCGGCATGGCGCTGCGGGCGATCCGCCGGGTGCCGGTGATCTTCGACGCGCACGAGCCGCTGCCGCTGCAGATCTACGACAAGCACTGGATCCCCGGCCCGTTGCGCCCGGTCGTGTCGCGTGCGACCAGGCTGCTCGTCAAGCTCACCGGTCGCTCGGTCTCCGCGATCGTTGCCGCGTCGCCGCTGGCGGCCGAGGCCTACACCGGTGCCCGCAAGATCACCACGGTCAACAACTACCCGATCGTCCTCGAGGGCGACGACTACGACATTCCATACGACAAGCGCAGCCGCGATCTGGTCTACGTCGGCGGGATCTCCGCGGGCCGTGGGCTGTCGCAGATGCTCGAGGTGGCCCGCCGGCTGCACGAACGTACGGGCGGCAAGCTCACGCTGGTCGGCCCGTTCCAGCCCGCCGGGCTGGAGAGCACGGTGCGGGACGCCGGCGAGGCGGTCGACTACCTCGGCGTGCTGCCGCCTGCCGAGGCTCGGCGGATCATGGCCGAAGGCAGGGTCGGCCTGCTGCTGTTCCAGCGCTCGCGCGCCCACGAGCGCTCGATGCCGAACAAGCTTTTCGAGTACATGGCGTCCGGCGTGCCGGTCGTGGCGTCCGACTTCGCGCACTGGGGCACCATCATCGGAACCGGTGACCAACGGACCGGCCTGACCGTCGAACCCGACGACGTCGACGCCATCGACGGTGCGGCGCGGGAGATCCTCGCCGACACCGAACGCGCAGCGGAGATGGGCCGGCTCGGCCGATCGGCCGCCACCACGCAGTACACGTGGGCCTCGGAAGCGCGCACCTTGCTTTCGTTGTACGAGGAGTTGCTGCCGTCCACCGCCATGTCTAAGTGAGCGGGGTCAAGGTGGCCCAGGGGGCCAGGCGCGGGGTTGCCCAGATCGCGTTCGGTACCGCGGCCGGGCAGGCCGTGCTGATCGCGATCACGCCGATCCTGTCCCGGCTGTACAACGAGAGCGACTTCGCCATCCTGCAGGTCTTCACCGGCGTGGTGGCGTTCTCGGCCGTGCTGGCCAGCCTGCGGCTCGAGCTCGCGATCCCGCTCGCGAAGGACGACCACCAGGCCCGTTCCGTGCTCCGCGCCGGCCTGATCGGTGCGGTCGTCGTGGCCTGCTTCGTCTTCGTCGCCGGCCTCGCCACCGAGCCGCTGTGGGCCCGGACCGCCCCGCTGAAAGGGCTCGCCCACGCCTGGTGGCTGGTTCCGTTCACGCTCGCGGCGATCGCGGTCTTCCAGCTGATCAGCGCCGTGCTCGTACGCGGTGAGCGCTACCGCGACCTGGCGACCCGCAACACCTCGCAGAGCCTCGGCACGGCCGCTGCCCAGCTCGGCTTCGGGTTCGGCGGCATGCGCCCGCTCGGCCTGCTGCTCGGGCTGAGCATCGGCCGGATGTTCGGGCTCGGCGCCCTCGGAATGCCTGGGGTGTCCGGCCGCCGCCGGCTGTTCCCACCGGATGCCTCCGGGGAGGGCCGCCGTCCGGTCACGTTCAGGGACATGGGCGACGCGCTCAGGCGGTTCCGCCGGTTCCCGCTCGTCACCACCTGGTCGGGATTGATGAACGTCGCCGGCCAGTACGCTCCGTTCTTCGTGTTCGCGCTGCTCTTCACCGAGCAGCAGACCGGCTGGCTCGCGTTCACCGCCCGTGTGCTGGCGCTCCCCGTCACGGTGATCGGGCAGGCGGTCGCCCAGGTGTTCATCGGGCGGGGCGCGAACGCCCAGCGTGGTGCGACCGGCGACCTGCCGAGGCTCACCAGCCTGGCCGTGAAGCGGCTCGCGATGGTCGGCGTACTGCCCGCGGTGGTGCTTGCTGTACTGGCTCCATGGGCGTTCGAGCTGATCTTCGGTTCGAACTGGCACCGGGCTGGGCAGTACGCACAGGTGATGGCCATCGCGTTCCTTGCCCAGTTCGTCGCGGGTCCGGTCGCGAATGTCTTCAACCTGCTGGAACGTCAGGGAGTGGCGCTATTGTCGGACTCGGTTCGCCTGGTTCTGGTCGTCGCGGCACCGGTCGTGGTCTGGTATCTCCACGGATCCGACCTGCTGGCCGTCGCGGCTTACGCTGGCGTCCTGACGTTCTCGTACCTTGGCGTACTCGCACTGGCGTGGGGGGTTCTACGACATGCTTAGGGCGCGCACGGAAGTCCGTGGGCTGCCGCGTCTCTCGTGGCGCGGTGTCCGCTGGCTGCTGTTGTACGCCATCGGGTTGGGGCTCGGCCACTATCTCGTGATCGCGCCGGCGTTCTCCTATCTCGGGTTCGAGCGCCGCGGTCCCAACCTCGTGGTCGCACTGATCACGATGACGTCGTTCACGCTGTGCGCGCGCCGGCTGCCGGCCACCTGGGAACGCCCGTCGGCGCTGATCTACTGGATGCTGTTCCTGCTGGTCGTGGCGCCCGTCCACGTGCTGCCGGTGTTCACCTCCAACATCGGCAAGCCGATGATCATGATGGTGGCCTCGATCGCCGCCGCGTTCTGGCTGCTCGGCTTCATCTACTCCGTCAACCCGCCGGTGGTCCCGAGGCTCGCGATCCCGCCGAAGCTCTTCTGGTTCGGCTTCGCGCTGGTCTGGGTCGGGCTGCTGGCCGTCGTGATCCTGCACTACGGCTTCCGGCTCGACTTCATCTCGCTCTCGTCGGTCTACGACGTCCGTGACACGTTCCGCGACTCGATCGAGCGGGTGCCGCGGGTCGCGCGGTACGCCATCACGTGGATCGGCGAGGTGATCGCCCCGGTCGCGATCGGGTACGCCCTCTACTACCGCAAGTACTTCCTCGTCATCCCCGCCGCGCTCACGCAGCTGTTCCTGGTGTCGATCACCGGGTTCAAGTCGATGCTGTTCTCCTCGGTCCTGGTCGCGGCGATCGTGCTGATCGCGAAGTGGACCGACGTCAAGCGGATCGGGCAGCGGATCGCCGGCCTGGTCGCGGGCGCCGTGCTGCTCGTCACGGCGTTCGACTACCTCACGGGCAGCTGGCAGCTGTCGTCGCTGTTCATCCGCCGGATGATCCTGACCGCGGCGGTCAACACCAACTACCACTTCGAGTTCTTCTCGAGCTTCCCGAAGGCGCACCTCGGGCACAGCATCCTGTCGCGGTGGGTCGACTACCCCTACAGCCTGCCGCCGGCCAACATGATCGGCTACGCCTACTACAACAACGCCTGGACCAGTGCGAACGCCAACCTCTGGGCCGACGCGTTCGCCAACTTCGGGCTGGCGGGGGTGTTCGGGTTCACCGCCGTGCTGGCGATCGTGCTGCTGGTGATCGACGGTGCCGCCAAGCGAGTGCCGATCGCGCTGGCGCTGTCGGCGTTCGTCGTACCGTCGGTCAGCCTGTCCAACAGCGCGATGCTGACCACGTTCCTGACGCACGGGTTCCTGCTGGCCGCGCTGGTCGTCTTCCTGATGCCGGCGGACGACCAGCCGGCGAAGGCCGGGCCGAAGGGACCGCCCGACGCCGAACCGGCC
This sequence comes from Flindersiella endophytica, assembly GCF_054779015.1. Lineage (NCBI taxonomy): Bacteria > Bacillati > Actinomycetota > Actinomycetes > Propionibacteriales > Nocardioidaceae > Flindersiella > Flindersiella endophytica. The sequence goes on along the minus strand of NZ_BAAGYY010000009.1, from coordinate 187,459 downwards.
GATCCCAACGGCATGCTGGGGCCCCAGGCTCGACAGCAGTCTCCGCAACAGCCTCCGCAGCCGCGCGAGCACTCTTCTGGTGAGCTCCCGATCCAGCCTGCGACACGTAGGAATGGGGCGGGCCCGGGCGGCCGTAGGCCGCGGGGGCTGGACAAGCACAGCGAGGACACCCAGTGATCACTCGGCGTAAGGCGCTCGTTCTCAACCACTTCGCGCTGCCGCGTTCGGTCGGCGGTGGCACCCGCCACGTCGAGCTGTTCAGCCGGCTCGGCGAGGGCTGGGACTGGCTGATCGTCGCCAGCGACCGCAACAACTACACCCGGCAGAAGTACTCCTCCGACGATCCGCGGTTCGTGACCGTGCCGACGCCGGAGTACAGCTCCAACGGGCTCGGACGGGTGGCCAACTGGGCCGCGTACGTGCTCGGCGCGTCGTTGGCCGGCATCCGGACGCGGGGCGTCGGTGTGGTCTACGGCTCGTCCCCGCACCTGCTGGCGCCGCTGGCCGCCTGGGGGCTGGCCAGGGTGCGGCGGGCGGCGTTCGTCCTCGAGGTACGCGACCTCTGGCCACGGTCGATGGTCGAGCTCGGCTACCTCGCCGAGGGGTCCCGGCTGCACCGGATCCTGGTCGGCGTCGAGCGCTTCCTCTACCGGCACGCGGACGCGATCGTGGTCACGTCGCCGGGGTACATCCGGCACATCGAGACGTTCGGCGTACCGGCGTCGAAGGTGACCGTGGTCAGCAACGGCGCCGACCCCGCCGACTTCGAGCCGACGGTCTCCAAGGCCGAGGCGCGGGCCCGGCTCGGGCTGCCGGCCAACGGCTTCGTGGCGATCTACGCCGGCGCGCACGGCCCGGCCAACGGCCTCGACCAGGTGCTGGACGCGGCCGCGAAACTGACCCACTGCACGTTCCTGCTGGTCGGCGACGGGTTGGAGAAGCAGCGCCTGGTCGCACGGGCCTGCGCCGAAGGGCTCGCGAACGTCGGCTTCTGCGACGCGGTGCCGAAGAGCGAGCTGGCCGACCTGCTGGTCGCGGCCGACGTCGGGCTGCACGTGCTCACCGACACCAAGCTGTTCCACGAGGGGATCAGCGCCAACAAGCTCTACGACTACATGGCCTGCGGGCTGCCGGCGATCACCAACGTCCGGGGCGAGTCGGCCGATGCGGTCACCGACGCCCGCGCGGGAATGGCGTGCCCGCCGGACGGACTCGCGGAGGCGGTCGAGCAACTGTCCGCGATACCGGCCAGGCAGCGGACGGCGATGGGCGAGCGCGGGCGGGCGTACGTACAGGAGCACAAGTCGCGGACGGCGATGGCCGGCCGCCTGCGAGAGTTGCTGGAGGAAGTCGTCCGATGAAGATCCGCCTCGCAAAGCCACAGACCGGCGAGGAAGAGGTCGAGGCGATCCGGGAGGTACTGGCCAGCGGCTTCCTCACCGGCGGCCCGAAGACCGCGGAGTTCGAGCGGGCGTTCGCCGCCATGCACGACACCGAGCACGCGGTCGCGCTGGCCAACGGCACGGTCGCGCTCGCCGCGATGCTGCTCGCGTACGACATCGGACCCGGCGACGAGGTGATCGTTCCGTCGATGACGTTCGTGTCGTCGGCGACCTCGGTCATGCACGTCGGCGCGACGCCGGTGTTCGCCGAGATCCGACCCGACACGTTCGACCTCGACGCCGATGATGTCGCGCAGCGGATCACGCCACGGACCAGGGCGATCATGGCCGTGCACTACGCCGGGCAGCCGGCCGATCTCCCAGCGCTGGCGAAGGTCGCCACCGAGCACGGCCTGCTGCTGCTCGAGGACTCCGCGCAGGCGCACGGGGCACGGCTGTACAGGCGGCCCGCGGGCTCGTGGGGCGCGGCCGGCATGTTCAGCTTCACGCCGACCAAGAACATCACCACCGGCGAAGGCGCGCTGGTCACGACGTCGGACGCGGCCGTCGCTGACCGGATCCGGCTACTTCGCAACCATGGCATGACCGCGCCCTATCACCATGACGTGGTCGGCTACAACTGGCGACTCACCGAGCTGCAGGCGGCCATGGGCATCGTGCAGCTCGGGCGGCTGCCGGGCATCCTGGAGCGCAAGCGGGGCAACGCGCTCTGGATGGCCGACCGGCTGCGTTCGGTGCCCGGCGTGACGCCGCCGGCGGTGCGCGAGGGCGCCGAACATCCGTACATGATCTACACCGTCCTGCTCGACGAGGGCATCGACCGCGACGGGGTGCTCGCGGACCTGCTGGAGGACGGCATCGAGGCGAAGGTCTACTTCCCCCCGGTGCACCGGCAGCCGATCTTCGCCGACCGGAGGGTGGAGCTGCCGCGAACCGACGAGATCGCTCCGCGTATGCTCTCGCTGCCTTTCCACGCCGGACTGGCAGACGGGGAGCTCGAACTGATCGCGGATCGGCTCGCCGTCGCGGTTGGGAAACAGGGTTAGAGCCACCGTTTGTCCACAGTGCGAATGCCGCTGGTAGCGGGCACTTGTACTGGTAGGGGAAACTAGACAGGCGCCCAGGGAGGGCGTGGCCTCGGCCGATTACGAGTGTGCACCACGTCGGCCGCGACTGGGAGGTTGGATGCGATCGGGGACGCGTGCCCGCACGGGTGGGCGATGTGCAGGACTGGCGCTCCTGGCGACCGCTGGGGCGATGATCCTGAGTGGCTGCCTGGCTGCAGCGGGTGACGTGGCTACCGGCACCGACGCCTCGAAGCTCGGCACCGTCAACACCCAGAACGACGTGCCGCAGGCCGTGAAGGAGCTCGGCTTCGACGGCGTCTTCAAGGTGGTCGCGACCCTGCCCGCGATGAAGCTCAAGGGCGGGCAGTTGCGGTTCCTCGAGGGCGTGATGTCGGCGACCGCGACCGAGCCCGCACTCCAGCAGGCCCAGATCCGGTGCTCCAACGAAGGCGCCGGCGTCGTCGTGAAGTCACAGGTCTCCGGCCGGAACACCTCCAACGACCCCGATGAGGTCACCACCGTCGCCGTGCGCTGGCTGTTCCGCGCACCGCAGGACGGCACCTGGAACTGCGCTCTCTACGGCATGGGGGACAAGGTCTCCCGCCCCGACGGCTACAAGCTCTACGTCAAGGCCGGCACCAGGCTGACCACGGCCGACGCCACGCTGCGCGGCGGCAAGACCTGGTACCTCCAGTACGACAAGAAGGTCAACTACCCCGGCGCGACCGCCGAGGTCGCCAACCCGGCGTGGGACGTGGGTTCGGCCACCCAGTCGATCGATGTGTACGCGGACATGCACATCACGAACAACTACGAAGGGCGCCGGACCAACTACGACTCCGTTGTGGTGTTGAAGGCCGAGGTCTTTCAGCTGACCGAGGCGGGCACGCCCTGCGGCCAGTCCTGGACCGCGACGGCCAAGGCGCGGATCACCCGCGAGGTCCACCACGACAAGCTGGACGTCTACTACAAGGGCATCCCGGTGCACCGGGAACGCAGTTGTACCTCGCAGTTCCGGCTCCGGATCACCGTCCGCCTCGACGCGGGCAGCCCGATCGTCGTGCACGGTCCGGTGCAGCTGAAGAACGGTGAGAAGGGCAACTACTACTCCAGCTACAACTTCCTGATGCACTGACCGTACGTGCAGGGGCGAATGCGCCTTTGCCGCAGGGACGCAGCGCGGGGGCCAGCAGTTCCGGCAGCTTTTGTCCGGCGAAACTTGCTGCCAAACCCCTGTTTTCAGGCAACCTGATCGGCCTACGCTGCGACGCACTTCAACTCGCATCGCATCGGTCAATCGGAGGTTAGCCGTGCCCACTCGTCGCTCCGTCGGCATCGCCCTAGCCGGCGCCGGCGCTCTCGTTCTAGGCCTCGCCGCGCCGGCCCTGGCCAGCCCGGGCAAGAGCCCCACAGCTGTCAGCTCCGTCGCAGCCAACGCAGCCGGCAACGCCACCGGCAAGGCGATCGCCGACCCGCGGCCGATCACCAGCGCGAAGGCAGCCGGCATCCTGGCGCCGGGCCAGGCCTACATGGGCTGGCACAACCCGAAGGTCCCCGCCGTCGCCGCCAAGACGTCCGGCTCGATCCAGTCGGCGACGGGAACGGTCGCCGGCATGGACGTCGCCAGCCACCAAGGCAACGTGAACTGGTCCTCGTGGTGGAGCAAGGGCAAGCGCTTCGCCTTCGTCAAGGCCACCGAGGGCACGGGTTACCGCAACCCGTACTTCGCCCAGCAGTACAACGGTTCGTACCGCGTCGGCATGATCCGCGGCTCGTACCACTTCGCACTGCCCAACAAGAGCAGCGGCGCCACCCAGGCCAACTACTTCGTGAACCACGGCGGCGGCTGGTCGAAGGACGGCAAGACCCTGCCGGGTGCACTCGACATCGAGTACAACCCGTACGGCTCAACGTGCTACGGCCTCTCGCAGAGCGGGATGGTCAGCTGGATCCGTAGTTTCACCAAGCAGTACAAGGCTCGTACCGGCCGCGATGCGGTCATTTACAGCACAACGGACTGGTGGAAGCGCTGCACGGGCAACAACGCCTCGTTCGGCAAGGCCAACCCGCTGTGGATCGCCCGCTACAACAGCTCTCCCGGCACGCTGCCCGCGGGGTGGGGCTTCCACACGTTCTGGCAGTTCAGTTCGAGCCCGCTCGACCAGAACCGGTTCAACGGCGCCATCTCCCGGCTGCGCGCTCTCGCGACCGGCTAGTTCACAACCAAACGGCCAGCGCCGGAATCCCTCCCCGTGTAGGGTTCCGGCGCTGGCTGCTTTTGTGGAGCACACGCGCATCACGAACTCGGGGAGGGGTTCGGGTTGCAGGGGTGGGTCAAACTCGCATGCACGTTTTCAGCTGCGGCGCTGCTGCCGGCGGCGATGGCCGGCTGTACGGCCACGCACGAGGGCACAGGCTCTGTACGTGCGACGATGTCGCCGACCATGGGCTGTCCGCCGACGTCGTCGCCGGCGGTCCCGGCGTCGGCCACGAATCGGCCGGCACCGTCGCCGGTGCCATTCCAGGTGGCGTGGCCGGCGAAATACGACCGGCTGGGTGAATACACCAATTATGTGGATCGGAAATCGGTTGCCCGCAATTCGAGAGCGAAGCTCGACAATGCTGGTGTCGTCACGCTGAGAACAGGTGTGTGCACGTACTACTACAACCCCACGACGATCTCGCAGTACGGCCTGCAGAGCTGGAGCTATTTCAAGCGCTGGGGCCGGCCGGAGGACCTCGAGGTCGCCACCCGGCAGGCCGACTGGCTGGTGCGCACGCAGGACAAGCAGACCGGTGCCTGGAACTACCGCATCAACTGGAACGTCGCGAACATGGACGAGACGCTGAAGGCACCGTGGACCGGTGCGATGGTGCAGGGGCAGGCGATGTCGCTGCTGACGCGGGTGGCGTCGGCGTACCCTGACCGCCCGGAGTACCTCCGCGCGGCGCGGCTGGCGACCAGGCCGCTCACCAAGCCGGTCTCCGAGGGCGGCCTGGTGAACTACCTCGACGGGCGGCCGTTCTACGAGGAGTACCCCACGAGGACGCCGTCGTTCACGCTGAACGGCTTGCAGCACACGCTGATCGGCCTCTGGGACCTCTCGCAGGCCGGCGATCGCGAAGCCGGCCGGCTGTTCGACGCCGGCTTCGAGACGATGGTCTACGCACTGCCCAGGTACGACGCGAAGACGACGACGGCGTACAACCTGTCGCACGTCACCAAGCCGGGCCGCGAACTGCATTCGGCCGACCGCTACCACCGGATCCACGTCCAGCTGCTGGCCGTCCTCTACGCCATGCGCCCGGACGCCACCGTGAAGCACTACTTCGACCTGTGGTCGACGTACGCCCCGATGCGCAGCGGCGGGCTGCGCCCGGTCACGGCGCCGCCGCCACCCAGCTGATCGCCCAAGGTCGCGAGCATGGAAAGCGCCGGAAACCCGCCTCCGTCAGGGTTTCCGGCGCTGGTCGTTGGGATGCTTATCCGTTCGCGAGGGCCTGCAGGCGGTCGATCGCGCCGTTGAAGTAGTTCTGGTCGATCGGCGAGGAGGTGTACTGCCAGAACGTGTGGAATCCCCAGCCGGCCGGCAGGGTGCCCACCGAGCTGGAGTACCGCGCGATCCACAGCGGGTTCGTCGAGCCGAACGAGCTGTTGTTGCCCGTGCACTGGCTCCACCAGTCGGTGGTGGTGTAGATAACCGCGTCGCGGCCCGTGCGGGCCTTGTAGGTGCTGGTGAAGTCGCGGATCCAGTTCACCATCGAGGCCTGCGAGAGGCCGTAGCACGTCGCGCCGTAAGGGTTGTACTCGATGTCGAGCGCGCCGGGCAGCGTCTTGCCGTCGCCCGACCAGCCGCCGCCGCTGCTGGCGAAGTAGTTGGCCTGGGTGGCACCGCTGCTGACGTTCGGCAGTGCGAAGTGGTACGAGCCGCGGATCATGCCGACGTTGTAGGAGCCGTTGTACTGCTGGGCGAAGTAGGGGTTCTTGTAGCTCGTGCCTTCGGTCGCCTTGACGTAGGCGAACCGCTTGCCCTGCCCCCACCAGTAGGCCCAGTCGACGTTGCCCTGGTGGCTGGACACGTCGATGCCGGACACGGTGGCCAGCGTCCCGATCGACGCGGGCGTCTGGTCGCCCTTGGCGGTGGTGGCGGTGGTCTGGTTGTTCCAGCCCATGTACGCCTGGCCCGGGCCGGCGATACCGGCTGCCTTCGCGCTGGTGGTCGGCTTCGGTGCGGCGGCGGTGCCGCTCTTGCCAACACTGGCGAGCGACGGTGCGGCGAGTCCTAGAACGAGGAGGCCGGCACCGGCCACAGCGATGCCGACTGAGCGTGAGGTGAGCACGGCGAACCTCCGGTTTGGAACCGTTGGGGTGAGTGAACCGTCCGCCGCATCGTAGGCAGGGGGTTACGGCCAGAAACAGATGTCTGGCACCAAGTTTCCACGTTTGGCCGGAGCTGGTAGCCGGCGCCGGCTCAGACTCCCATGCCCGTCGTGCGGTACGCCGGGAAGAAACCGCGCTCCGGATCCTGGCCGGACGCCTTCACAGCAAGGCCGTACGCCTCGTCGTCGAACACCGCGCGGATCGTGCGGTACTCGAACCGCAGCGGTCCGAACCCGCCCTTGTAGCGCAGCAAGCTGTCGTCGTCACCACCCACACCGCCGCCGAGGTGGAACCACCGGTCTCCGCGCTCGTGACCGGAATCGGCCACCGCTTCGAACAGCGGCCGGGCCGCACCCAGTGCGTAGTCCTCGGCGCGCGTTCCGCCGAGGTGGTACTGGATGATCCCGTTCGTACGCAGGAACAGCCCCGCACTCGCCACCACACCGTCGGGCTTGCGCGCGACCCAGAGCTCGAGATTCTCACCCAGTTCGTCCAGCAGGGTGGCGACCCGCGCCTCGTCGAGCAGGTACGCCTGACCTGCTTGGTGCTTACCCATCGTCTGCAGATAGCAGGCCGTGAAACCGGCGATCGCGGAGTCGCTGTGATCCCGCAAAAAGGTCAGATTATTAGACAAAGACTTGCGTAACGCCCGTCTGTGATGGGAACTTGACTGTCGGAGTCGATCCTCACGCGGAGTGGTCAAATCGACCGCTACCGTGGGAGTAGGCGGGCCGAAGACAAATGGCTTAGAACAGAACATGTCACTCGCGTCCAACAGGGGATTTGTACGAATGAACGCGGTGAGCACCTTTCGTTCGTGCATCTGACCGGCGAACCACGCAACGAACGCCGTTCGCCAAGAGTCATCCACTTCGACAGGCCCTGTGCCGGGCTCCGGAACCCCACCCGGAGATGCAGGCCCGGCGCCGTCACGGGAGGTTCTCAATGGTCCGGGGTAGCCGTATACCGAGGTCGCATCCACCGCATACCCGGTCGCTTCACGCACCGGATCGGGCAGCGGACGCATGGTCAGAGGAACCACAGCCCGCACGTCGCGGTGTTCGTACGACAGGAGCACTGTCTCGTAGCTCTGCCCATAACCGTCCCGAGCCGCCAGTCGTTGGTACGCGGGGATGTGGTAGGAGTCGTACGCGCAAATCGACCGAAGGGTCTTCAACCATCCGGTCTCGTCGGCAAGCGTGGTCACTGAGTTCATCAAGGATGCAGGTAGGTGTGTCGTGGTGAGGCAACGGATCGGACGCGCGGTCAAGCGTAGCTTCGACGTCGTGGCCGCCCTGTCCGGGCTCATCGTGCTGTCCCCTGCCATCGTCGCGATCGCCATCCTGGTGCGCTGGCGGATGGGTTCGCCGATCCTGTTCAAGCAGCAGCGCACGGGCTTCCGGGAGCGCCAGTTCTGGGCGCTGAAGTTCCGCACGATGAACTCCAGGACCGACGCCCACGGGCGGCTGCTGCCCGACCACAAGCGCCTCGGCCGGCTCGGCCGGCTCCTGCGCAAGCTCTCGCTGGACGAGATTCCGCAGCTCATCAACGTCGTGCGCGGCGACATGAGTCTCGTCGGTCCGCGGCCGCTGCTGCCGAAGTACGACCAGTGGTACTCCCCGAACGAGCGCAGGCGCTTCGAAGTCAGACCGGGGATCACCGGCCTGGCTCAGGTCGCTGGCCGTAACCTGGTCGGGTGGAACGCCCGGCTCTCCTATGACATCGAATACGTCGACCGCTGGTCGCTGTGGCTTGACCTTAGGATCGTGCTGCAGACGGTAAAGGTCGTGTTCTCCAAACACGGTGTCGTGGACGATCCGCGGTCGTTGATGAGCGACCTGGACGAGGAACGCGGTGAGGCGATGACGGACGAGTTGATTCTCACTCCAGAAGACCGGTCCCTGCTGCGTGCGGGCTGAGGCAGCGTTGGCCGATCCGCTGGACTCCACGGGCCAGGGCGGTCGTGACCTCAGAGACACGGAGAACTCGCGCTGGTACGAGTCCGCAGCAGACCTGCTGCGGCTCGTCGTACCCCGGTCGTGCATGGGTCTGACGCCCTACGACAGCCGCCGGTTCGCTCGTTTCCTGGCCACGGCTGCGGGGCCGCCACCCGCCACGCGGACGTTGCTGCTGCGTGCCGTCGTGTCCGAGGAGCGCCTGGTCGGTGTTGCCGACTGGCGGCTGCTCGGACACGTACTGTTCCTGAACGGACTCGCCGTCGCGCCTGACCACCGGGGTTCCGGGATCGGTCGCGCGTTGCTCGACGACGGGATCGAGGTGGCACAGCGACTGGGCTGCCGCGGTCTCGAGCTCGACGTCGAGGAGAAGAACGAGGCGGCGCTGGCGCTCTACCGCAGCGCGGGCTTCGTCGGCGGCGGTGCGTCGGCCTGGGTCGAGCTGCCGCCGATCGAACCGCCCGCCGAAGGGCCGGGCGGACCCTCCGGCGGGAGCGAGGTCGACGAGCACGGCTGGCGCTTCCGCAACTGGCCGGAGTTCCTGGTGCACCATCGTGCGTACGGCTTCGGCGACCTCGGCGTCGCTCGAGGCGGTGAGTCGGTGCAGGTCCGGCTGCTGCCGGGCGGGTGGCGGGTGTCGGACCCGCTGCTGGGTGCCCAGGTCACCCAGTCGGTGGCGTCGGCGGTCGGGCGCTGGCCGGAGCGGGTGTTCCGGATCACCGGCGTGAAGAACGCCGGCGACGGCGCGGTCCTGGCCACCTTCCGCCGGTTGCGCCGCGCGCTCTGACGCGGTCGCCCTACGTGACCCGCAATGACCACGGGTGCTCGGTCATTTAGCCACGCGGCGGAGCCGCATAGTCAGCACTTTGCCAGGCAAATTGGCCACGGGCGGGTCGTAGTGACCTTGCACCCGTGGTCATTTGGCCTGCTCGCGGACGGCTGTCGCGAGCCAGGTGGCGGGAGGTCCAGACGTCGCGTCCAGCAGGACCGGCACCTCGCGGCCGTGCCGGGTGGCGAACGCGCTCATGTCGGCCACCTCCGCCGTCCAGCCTTTTCCGGCGAGCCAGCCGGTCGGGTTGTCGATCGTGGACTGCCAGCTCGCTCCCACCTTGTCCAGCACCGAGAGCTCGTCGCCCCTGGTGCCGGCCAGCTGCCAGATCCGTGAGCTCAACTGGTCGACCACGAGCAGGCTGCCGCTCGCCGAGAGCCGGCCGACCCGGGAGAGCAGCCGGTCGGCGTCGTCCACGGTGAGGTATGGCAGCAGTCCTTCGACGAGCCAGACCGCCGGCTCTCCGGGCTCGAACCCGGCGGCTCGCAGCGGATCCGCGAAGTCGTCCCGCAGGTCGGCCGGGACGGGCAGCCGGCGACCGGCCGGCTCCGCGTCGTAGCCGGCGAGCACGCCGGCCTTGAACGCCATCAGGTCGGGCAGGTCGAGCTCGAAGACGCGCGAGCCGGCCGGCAGCGGGAGCCGGAACGCCCGGGCGTCCAGGCCGGCGGCCAGGATCACGACCTGGCGGCAGCCGTTCGCGACGGCGGACAGGACGTGATCGTCGAAGTACCGGGTGCGCAGCGGTACGAACCCGCGAAACTCCGGCACGATGTCGCCGAGCGTCACGTCGCCGGTCAGACCCGGCAGGACGAGTTCGAGTTCGGACCGTCCGTGGCCGGCGGCGGCCGAGTCGACGATCGCGGAGATGAACCGGTCGGCCAGGGGGTCGTCGAAGAGCCGGTCCTCGCGCCGGCTCTCGACCCGGCGTTCCTGCGCCATGGTGACAGCGGTCAGTCCGACTCCGGAGAGGATTGCGTTCTCAGTCATGGAAGGTCACCCTAACTCATTTCCGACCATTGGTCACTTATTCGTGGGAGACCCGCGTCGCTAGAGTCGCCGCATGGGAAGTCGTGCGGCCGCGGCCGGCACTGGACGCCGGCCCAGCCGTGGGCGACCGGCCCAGCTGAGCCGGGAACGCATCGTCGCCACGGCTCTCGAGCTCGATCTCGACACGCTCACGATGCGCGGGCTGGCCGACCGGCTGGGCGTCACGCACTCCACGCTGTACGGCTGGGTGTCCAGCCGCGCCGAGCTGCTCGACCTGATCAGCGCGGTGACGATCGACAAGACCCTGCCGCCGGACGATCCGGTCGACGGCGACTGGCGGGCCTGGCTGGCCGGACTGGCCTGGCGGATGCGTACCGAGCTGCTGTCGGCGCCCGGCCACGCCGCGCGGCTGCGGGACACCGGCTTCCGGACACACCGCGACGACGCGCACGAACGACTGCACCAACGGGTGCTCGGCGCGTTGACCGCCTCCGGCCTGGCGCCGGAACAGGCCGCGCGTACCTGGGCGATCTTCGGCGTCACCGTGCTGGGCTGGATCGCCGCGGAACAAGGTGAGGCGCGCTACGTCGAGTCGGACCCCGTACGGCGGCTGCCGCCGTTCGAGTTCCTGCTCGACACTTTGCTGCGCGGTCTCCCACCGCACGACCCGCCGGCGTACGCCGGGTTCCGCGAGGATCAGCCCGTGCGGTGAGACCGGCTCGGGGCTCAGGTTTGCGGACGGAAGTCGTGGTCTTCTCGGGTACCGGTCAGACAGTCCGGCATTTGGCCGATCCGCAGGTACCATCGCGAGCTATGCCCGTCGACTACCGGTTGTCTCATCTCCAGCTGCTCGAAGCGGAGTCGATCCACATCATTCGTGAGGTCGCTGCCGAGTTCGAGCGCCCGGCGCTGCTGTTCTCCGGCGGCAAGGACTCGGTCGTCATGCTGCGGCTGGCCGAGAAGGCTTTCTGGCCCGCCAAGATCCCGTTCGCCGTCGTCCACGTCGACACCGGCCACAACTTCGACGAGGTGCTGGCGTTCCGCGACCTGCGCGTCGAGGAGCTCGGTCTGCGCCTGGTTGTCGGTTCGGTACAACAGGCGATCGACGAGGGACGGATCGTCGAGCGGCCCGGGCAGATGCGCAACCGGCTGCAGACCCAGATCCTGCTCGAGACCGTCGAGCAGGAAGGCTTCGACGCGCTGCTCGGTGGCGCTCGCCGCGACGAGGAGAAGGCGCGGGCCAAGGAGCGGGTGTTCTCGTTCCGGGATGAGTTCGGGCAGTGGGACCCGAAGAACCAGCGGCCGGAGTTGTGGAGCATCTACAACGGCAAGGTCCACCCTGGCGAGTCGATCCGGGCCTTCCCGCTGTCGAACTGGACCGAGCTCGACATCTGGCACTACATCGCCGAACACGACATACCGATCCCGTCGATCTACTACGCCCACAAGCGCAACGTCTTCGACCGCGACGGCATGCTGCTGGCGGAGTCCGACGTCGTGCCGCGGCGCGACGGCGAGGAGGTCTACGAAGCGATGGTCCGTTACCGCACGGTCGGCGACATCTCGTGCACCGGCGCGGTCGCCTCGACCGCCACGACGCTGGAGCAGATCATCGCCGAGGTGGCGACCAGCCGGATCACCGAGCGTGGCGCCACCCGCGCCGACGACCGGTTCAGCGAGGCCGCGATGGAAGACCGCAAGCGGGAGGGTTACTTCTGATGGCTGTTTCTTCTCGGGGCCATATGGACCTGCTGCGGTTCGCGACCGCCGGCTCGGTCGACGACGGCAAGAGCACGCTGATCGGCCGGCTGCTGTATGACTCGAAGGCGATCTTCGAGGACCAGCTCGACGCGGTGGAGCGCACGAGCCGTGACCGCGGCTTCGAATACACCAACCTCGCGCTGCTCACCGACGGCCTGCGCGCCGAACGCGAGCAGGGCATCACGATCGACGTGGCCTACCGCTACTTCGCCACGCCGAAACGCAAGTTCATCATCGCCGACACGCCCGGGCACATCCAGTACACCCGCAACATGGTCACCGGCGCGTCCAACTCCGACCTCGCGCTCGTGCTCGTCGACGCGCGGCACGGGCTGGTCGAGCAGACGCGCAGGCACGCGTTCCTGGTGTCGCTGTTGCGGGTGCCGCACCTCGTGCTGTGTGTCAACAAGATGGATCTCGTGGGCTACAGCCAGGAGGTGTATGAGCAGATCCGCGAAGACTTCATCGGCTTCGCGACCAAGCTCAACATCCCCGACCTGCAGGTGATCCCGATCTCCGCGCTCGAGGGCGACAACGTCGTCGAGCGCTCGGCCAACATGCCGTGGTACGACGGCTCGTCGCTGCTGCACCACCTGGAGAACGTCTACGTCGCGTCCGACCGCAACCTCGTCGACGTCCGGCTGCCGGTGCAGTACGTCATCCGGCCGCAGTCCAACGACTTCCACGACTACCGCGGCTATGCCGGCCAGCTCGCCGGTGGAGTCCTGAAGCCGGGCGACGAGGTGATGGTGCTGCCGTCGGGCATGACCAGCCGCGTCGCGGCGATCGACACCGCCGACGGGCCGGTCGACGAGGCGTTCCCGCCGATGTCGGTGACCGTGCGGCTGACCGACGACCTCGACGTCTCGCGGGGCGACCTGGTCTGCCGGCCCTACAACAAGCCGATCGCGGCCCAGAACGTCTGCGCGATGGTCTCGTGGATGACCGACCAGCCGTTGCGGCCGGGGCAGCGGATCTTCGTCAAGCACACGACGCGAAGCGCGAAGGCGATCGTGAAGAAGCTGCACTATCGGCTCGACGTCAACACCCTGCACCGCGACGAGGACGCGTCGCAGCTCGGCCTGAACGAGATCGGCCGCGTCGACCTGCGGGTTGCCCAGCCGTTGTTCGTCGACGAGTACGCCAGGAACCGCCTGACCGGTGGCTTCGTCCTGATCGACGAAGCGACCAACGTCACCGTCGGCGCCGGCATGATCGTCGCCGCCGACTGACGCCCACACCTCGCTCCGCTCCGCCGCGAATGACCACGTTAACCACGTAATTGGCGGGTTAACCACGCCCCGGGGCGTGGCGAAGCACCCACTAGCGTGGCGGAGTCGTTGCTCCGGTGAATCATCAGCCAGGCTGACCAGTTCAGGACACCGCTGCCCAGTCCACGCACGTCGTGGCACTGTCGTTTGATGTGACGACATCTCCCCACCCCGCGGCGCCGAATACGAAAATCGGCCTGCGGCTCGTCGTCATGCTTGGTTCGCTCACCGCGTTCGGGCCGATGACGATCGACTTGTACCTGCCGGCGCTCCCGACGATGACCGAGGAGCTCCAGACCACCGAGTCGCGCCTGCAGCTCACGCTCACCGCCTGCCTGATCGGCCTTGCCGTCGGGCAGGTGATCATCGGGCCGATCTCGGATGCCGTCGGACGGCGCAAGCCGCTGCTCGTCGGCATGGCCGTCTACGCCCTGGCCAGCATCGCCTGTGCCGTCAGCCCGAACGTCGAGCTGCTCATCACGTTCCGCGTCGTCCAGGCCCTCGCCGCGGCCGCCGGGCAGGTCACCGCCCGGGCCGTCATCCGCGACCTGGTGTCGGGCTCCGAGATCGCCCGCCTGCTGTCGTTGCTCATGCTCGTCACCGGCGTCGCGCCGATTCTGGCGCCGGTCGTCGGCGGTCAGCTGCTGCGGTTCGGCAGCTGGCGGCTGATGTTCGTCGTGCTCGCCCTCTTCGGCACAGTCTTGTTCTTCGCCGTCTGGCGGATGCTGCCCGACACGCTCAGCGCCGAGCGGCGCCGGCAGGGCAGCATCAAGGACACGCTCGGCGCCTACGCGCGGGTGGCACGAGACCGGTACTTCCTCGGCTACGCCCTCGCCACCGCGATCGGGTTCGCCGCGATGTTCGCGTACCTGTCCGGCTCGTCGTTCGTCTACCAGGACGTCTTCGACATCAGCCCGCAGTGGTACGGCGTGCTGTTCGGGCTCAACGGCCTCGGTCTGGTGATCGTCTCCCAGATCAACGGGCGGCTGGTCAGGCGGATCGATCCGCACGTGCTGCTCGACACCGGTCAGGTCATCGGCCTCTGTACGGCGGTCGTCATGCTGCTGTCGGCCATCACCGGCATCGGCGGCACCGCAGGCGTTCTCGTTCCCCTCTTCCTCACCATCGCCAGCCGTACGCTCGTCATGCCGAACGCCACCGCGCTCGGCCTCACCCGCTATCCCGACGCAGCCGGCACGGCGTCTGCCATGCAGGGCACGCTGCAGTTCGTGATCGCGTCGGCGGTCGGGCCGCTGGTCACGGTGTTCGGCGTCACCAGCGCGGTCCCGATGTGCGCGGTGATGGTCGGCTGCCTGGTGCTCTCGCTGCTGGTCCGGATCGTCCTCACCCGGAACGCGGAGCAGGAGCGGGCAACCAGCCCTTCTTGACCAGCCCTTCGAACACCTCGGCAACGGCGTCGTCGACGGCCAGCGACGACGTGTCGATCGTCAGGTCCGCGTCGGCAGGCACCTCGTACGGGTCGGAGATGCCCGTGAACTCCGCGATCTCGCCCGCGCGGGCCTTGGCGTACAGGCCCTTGCGGTCGCGGCGTTCGCACTCCTCCAACGGCGTCGCGACGTGCACGAGGACGAACGTGCCGCCCGCGTCGGTCACCATCCGCCGGACCTCCTCACGGGTCGAGGCGTACGGCGCGATCGGCGCGCACAGCGCGATCCCGCGGTGCCGAGCGATCTCCGACGCCACGAAGCCGATCCGGCGGATGTTGGCCTCGCGGTCGGGCTTGGAGAAGCCGAGCCCGGCCGACAGCATCCGGCGTACGACGTCGCCGTCGAGCAACGTGACGGACCGCTCCGTGCGCTCCAGCAGGACGTCGCGCAGGCGCTGCGCCAGCGTCGACTTGCCCGAGCCGGACAGCCCGGTGAAGAACACGACGAGCCCACGCCGTGCCAGCGGCGGCCGGTCGGCCCGCAGCGCTAGGCCGATCGGGCCGGGCACGAGGTCGGGCTTCAGCATCCGGCCCCGGCCGAGTGCGTAGCCGATCGCCGCGAGCCGGTCGGGTGCCGCCGAGATGTCGAGGAAATCGCCGTAGGCGGAGGCAACGTGGGCTCTGCGTTTCGCGTCTTTCGAAGTATCGGCCCGGCTGGCCAGGGGAACGGGTACGACGCGCGAGGCACCGGGCAGGAGTTCGCCAGCAGCCAAGGTCGCCCGCAGCAGTCCCGTTGTGGAGCTCAGCCGGGCCGAGCCAGGCCCGATCAGCACGAGCAGCAGCGTGACGTCGTACGCCCGGCCGGCCTCCGCCAGTTGTGCGAGCGCCCGCGTGTCCAGCGGGGCGTCGACCGCTACGGCCGCGATCTTCCGGCCCGGGAACTCCGTGCGGATCTGTTCGGGCGTGCGCCGCAGGTGCTGGAACAGGCCGTGCTCGCGTGGCCGCAGCGGCGTCGCAGTCCGGGTCGCCGGGTCGTACGCCGCGACCGGCGTGCCCTCCGGGTCGGTGACCTCGACAGGGCCGCCACGGGCCAGCTCGGCCGGCACGGTGAGGTCGACCGTTTCGAAGATGCCGTCGAGCGCGAGCTCCAGGTCGGCGTACTCAGCGGGCGGGGGCGTCCAGGTCATGCCTCGACGATAATCGTGACGGGTCCGTCGTTCTCCAGCGAAACCGCCATCTGGGCACCGAATCGCCCGGTTTCGACGGTTGCGCCGAGCTTGCGCAGGGCGGCGCAGAAGTAGTCGACCAATGGCTCCGCGACCTCGCCGGGTGCCGCCTGCGACCACGACGGGCGGCGACCCTTGCGGGTGTCGGCGTACAACGTGAACTGGCTGACGACGAGCAGCGGCGCGCCGACGTCGGAGCACGACTGCTCGTCGCGCAGGATGCGCAGGCCCCAGATCTTCGCGGCGAGCTTGTCTGCCTCGGCCTCTGCGTCGGTGTGCGTGACGCCGACCAACACCAACAGCCCGGGCTTGTCGATCTCGCCGACGATCTCGCCGTCGACCGTGACCGATGCTCGGGCTACTCGCTGCACCACTGCTCGCATGGGAACCCAGCTTAGGATGCCTCGCATGGCGGAAACTCTGATCACGGTCGCACCGACGGGAGCCGAGACGGCGAAGGCGGACTGCCCCGCGCTGCCGACGACGCTCGACGAGCTGGTCGAGACCGCCAAGCGCTGCGAAGCGGCCGGCGCCGGCATGATCCACGTGCACATCCGCGACGGCGAGCACCGGCCGACGCTCGACCTCGGCCGGCTGCGCGACACCGTCGTCGCCCTGCGCGCCGAGACCGGCCTGGTGGTGCAGCTGTCGACCGGAGGCGCGGTGACCGACCCGCTCGCCGACCGGCTCCGCGTCCTTGACGCCGAACCCGACTCCTGCTCACTCACGATGGGCACGGTCAACTTCGGCGACGACGTGTTCTCCAACCCCTGGCCCTTCGTCGTCGAGCTCTACCAGCTCACGCAGGAACGCGAGATCGTTCCGGAGTTCGAGCTGTTCGACCTCGGGCACGTCGCCGCGCTGCACCGGCTGCTCGGAAAGTACGGCCTGCCGTACGGCGAGCGGGTCCACTGCGACCTGGTGATGGGTGTGCCCGGCGGCATGCCCGGCGACGCGGCGACGCTGGTCGCCGCCGTGCAGGCGCTCCCGCCGGCCGTGACCTCCTGGTCCGCGACCGGGATCGGGCGGACCAGCCTGCCGGTGGCGTTCGCCGCGCTCTCGGCGGGCGGGCACCTGCGCGTCGGCATGGAGGACACGCTCACGCTCGCCAAGGGCATCCCGGTGACGCACAACGCCGAGCTGGTCGAGCGGGCTGCCGCGCTGGCGACGCTGGCCCAGCGCCCGCCGATGGCCGCGTCCGGCGTACGAGAGCTGCTCAACGTAAAGCAGCGGTAGTCTCGGCCGACGTGTCTGATGCGCCTGTTCTCGCCGAAGTCGTCCGTTCCGGATTCGTCGAAGCCCGGCATCGCGGCGCGGTGATCGCGCTCTCCGCCGACGGCTCGGTGGCGTTCGCTCTCGGCGACGTAGGCACACCGATCTACCCGCGTTCGTCCAACAAGCCCATGCAGGCCGTCGGAATGCTGCGGGCCAACCTCGATGTCAAGGACGAGTTGCTCGCGCTGGTGTCGGCGAGTCACTCCGGCGAGGACTTCCACGTCGACGGCGTACGCCGGATCCTCGCGCAGGCAGGCCTTGCCGAGGACGCGTTGCAGTGCCCACCGGACTGGCCGGCCGACGAGGCCACGAAGCACCGGCTGGTACGGGCGGGCGAGGAGCCGTCCCGGATCCGGATGAACTGCTCGGGCAAGCACTCCGGCATGCTCGCCGCCTGCGTCGCCGCGCGCTGGGACACCCGGACCTACCTCGAGCCGGCCCATCCCCTGCAGAACCTCCTCCGGCGCACGATCGAGGAGCTCACCGGCGAGCCGGTCGCCCACACCGGCGTCGACGGCTGTGGCGCGCCGCTGTTCGCGTTCAGCCTGATCGGGCTCGCGACGGCGTTCCGTACGATCGCGCTGGCTCCGGTAGGCACACCGGAGCAAGCGGTCGCGACGGCGATCCGGACGCATCCGGAGTGGACGAGCGGCACCACCCGCGACGAGGCAGCGCTGATCCGCGGTGTTCCCGGCCTGTTCGGCAAGGGCGGAGCAGAGGCCTGCTACGCCGTCGCGCTCGACGACGGCCGTACGGTCGCGCTGAAGATCGAGGACGGCGGAGGCCGCGCCCGCCAGGTCGTGATGGCGGCCGCGCTGCGGAAGCTCGGCGTCTCGGCGCCGGTGATCGAGGAGCAGCTGACCGCGCCCGTACGCGGCGGCGGCCGCCAGGTCGGCGAGATCCGGGCCGTCCTGTCCGCCTGACAAACCACCCGAACCCACCCGCGACGTGACCAGGCTCACTTGCTGTGTGCTTGCATCTGCTTGCAAAAGTAAGCACGATGGGGTCGTGAAGGTGAAGCGGTCGATCGGAGAGCTGGGCGACTACCTGCGAGAGCAGCGTCGCCACGCGGAACTCTCGCTACGCCAGCTCGCTGACCTGACCGGCGTCTCCAACCCGTACCTCAGCCAGATCGAGCGCGGCCTGCGCAAGCCCTCGGCGGAGGTACTCAACCAGCTGGCGAAGGCGCTGCGAGTCTCCGCGGAGGCGTTGTACGTCCGCGCGGGACTGCTGGACCCGGCGGAGGACGGCGACACCAGCGAGTTGCCGGCCGTCGA
This sequence comes from Flindersiella endophytica, assembly GCF_054779015.1. NCBI lineage: Bacteria > Bacillati > Actinomycetota > Actinomycetes > Propionibacteriales > Nocardioidaceae > Flindersiella > Flindersiella endophytica. The sequence continues at coordinate 168,640 of NZ_BAAGYY010000009.1, read as the reverse complement.
GGCGGCCATTCGCGCCGATCCCGTGCTCACCAGCAGACAGAAACGTGTCCTGCTCGACATATACACCGCGTTCCACAGGGAATCAGAACAGCAGGACGTGCCCGACCCAGCCCAGGAGGACTGAACAAAAATGGCCCGCACGTTGCCCAAATCCGTTACCGAGTCCAAGCCTGTCCAGGCTGTTGCCGGTGCCGGCGACCTGGCCGTGGAGAAGTTGAAGGACATCTCCAAGGCCGCGCAGGAGAAGTTCGCGGCGATGGAGGCCGACCCGACGGCAGTGTCCAACCGAGTGCAGCTCAACCTCGAAGAGGGCGCGGGCAAGCTCGGCAGCGCCCTTCGCGGTGCTTCTGAGGACATCCGGCTGCAGTGGAGCCAGCTGTCCGACAAGGCGCAGAAGGCTCTGCACGAGGCGCTCGAGCAGGCCGGCCACACCTACGACACGCTCGCCGAGCGTGGCAAGGACGTCGTGATCCGCCTGAGCGGTGACGGCCACGAGCTCGAGGGACCGGTACCGACGACCACGCCGCCGGCCACCAGCAAGCCGGCCACCAAGCCGAGCCCGAAGAAGCAGGCTGCTTCGCACGCCAGCTCGGCCGGCACGCCGAAGCCGACGACGACGCGCAAGACCTCGCGGACCACTGCCAAGAAGGGCAGCTGATCCAGACCGGGCGCTCGTGCCGAATTCAGGCGGCGGGCGCCCGGTGAGGTTTCAGGTACGCTCGTCGCATGGGACTGGTCGGCGGCGGCTTCGGCGTACTCCAGAACACCATCCTGCTCGTGATCTTCGTAGCGATGGTGCTGCTGAAGGGCTTCGCCTTCATCGACGCGTGCATCCGACCGCTCGAGGCGTTCACTGCCGCGGACAAGCAGACCAAGCCGTTCTGGCTGGTGATCCTCGGCCTTTCGCTGGTGCTCCAGTTCATCTCGCCGAACCCGATCGGTATCTTCGGCATCCTCGGCACGGTCGCCTCGGCCGTCTATCTCGTCGGTGTCCGGCCGGCAGTGCGCGAATACGGCAGCCGGCGGCGGGGCGGCAGCAGCGACGGCCCGTACGGTCCTTGGTAGACGAAGTCCTCACCACCGGCTCAGGCGAGCCGGTCACTGTATTCGCGCCCGGTAGGGGGCAGTCGATCGCGCAGACCCGTCCGTTCGGCAGCGGTGTGCGTGGGACGCGGGTCTTCTTCCAGTACGGCGACAGCTCGCCGCCTGTCGCGCTGCGCTCGGTCGCCGACCAGGCCGGTGCGACGCGGGCGTTCGGCGCCTCGCTTGGTGTCGCGGCGATCGCGGGTGTGCTGGCCGACGAGCCTGGCCGCTTCGAGCGCCTGGTATTCGCGATCCCTGCCGGGCTTGGTGTTTCGTACGACGTGCTGGGCAAGGTGTCCGTACCGGTGCTCGTGCTCGGCCAGCGAGGCGACGATGTGCATCCCGTTCGCGTGGCCGAACAGGCCGTGGCCGCGCTTCCCCAAGCGACGTTGCGGATTCTGCCGCCCGGCGGCCTGCTGGTGGCGCATCGCGCGGAGGTACGCCAGCTGGTCACGAGCTTCCTGAACGAGGGCTAGGTTGGGGTCATGAGCTTCGACACCCACGGACGCACCCAACGACTCGAACTCACCGACCAGACCCTCCGCGAGTGGGACGCGACCGTCCTCGCCTCCGACGCCGAGCAGGGCATCGTGCTGGACCGGTCCGCGTTCTATCCCGGCGGTGGCGGCCAGCCGCCGGACGAGGGCGTGCTGCTGTGGGGTGGCGTACAGACCCGGATCGCCGGTGTACGCAAGGGCGACGACTTCTACCTCCTGCCGGCCGAGGGCGATCCGCTGCCGCCCGCCGGCACGACTGTCCGCGGTGCGGTCGCCGACGAGCGGCGGACCGCGCTGATGCGCACCCACTCCGCGCTGCACGTGCTCGGCGGCGTGGTCTTCCGCGACTACGGCGCGCTGGTCACCGGCGGCAACATGAACCCGCTCGAAGGCCGGCTCGACTTCAACCTCGAGACGCTCCCCGACGGCTTTCGCGACCACCTCACCGAGGCGATCAACGCCGAGATCGAGGCCGACCGCGCGATCGAGGTGCGCGTGCTGCCGCGCGCCGAGGCGTTCGCGATTCCCGACATCATCCGGACGGCGACCAACCTCGTCCCGCCCGAGGTCGAGATCGTCCGTCTGGTCGACATCACCGGCCTCGACCTGCAGGCCGACGGCGGCACCCACGTGGCGTCCACGAAGTTCATCGGCCGGCTCGAGATCGCGAAGATCGAGAACAAGGGCAAGGGCTTCCGCCGCGTCCGGCTGCGCCTGTCCTGATCCCTTGCCGGAGGCTCCCGGTTCAGCCGAGCCGGGTGATGGTGACGCTGTCGACCAGCGCGGTCGCCGGGATCGTGGCCGGGTCGACGTCGCCCACGAACGGGCCGCCTACTCGGAGCGCGAGCAGCAGGAACTCCGGCTGGTCGAAGACCCACCCGTCCGCGCCGGTGTCGTCCGGCGAGAGCGAGTCGGCGACCCGGCCGTCGATCGACCAGGTGATGCGATCCGGTCCACGCGTCCAGGTCACCGCGAACGTGTGGAAACCGCCGCTGTACGGCCGGCCGTCCGGCGCGGTGTAGACCGTCCCGAGGCCGTACGGCGGGCCGTTCGGGTGGCAGGTCGGGCACTGGATCGCGGTGTGCACCTGGCTGGGTTCCCTGCCGAGCTGCTCCGCGATGTCGATCTCCCCGTTCGCCGGCCAGCCGGCGACGTCATTGCCCCACGTCCACATCGACGTGCCGACGCCCGGGCCGGCGGCGGGCTGGACGCGGGCCTCGATCCGCAGCAAGCCGTGCTCCGGCGGCAGCAGGTCGTGCCGGACGCTGAGCAGCCGGGCCGACCAGTAGCGCCCGTTCTCGCCGGGCGTGGCCGTGAGCCGCAGGTGCCCGTGCCCGTCCAGTCCGACGTTCGCCGGGTCGTCGCGATAGACCTCGAGGTCGCCCGCCTCGTGGTGCCCGGCACCGTCGACCTGCCATCGCCGCGCGTCGGGCCGCGCGCCGGCCGGACCGTCGAAGTCGTCCCGCCACACGCTGATCGGGGACTCAGCGGGCCGGGCTGCCTCGGCTGTGGGTACGGCGGTGATCGCGAGTGCGGCCACCAGGGTTCCAACGGCGAACGCTCTCATCGATCCTCCTTCCACCACGGGTGTGCCCGCGTCGAGGGGGTGTCGGGCGGCGGTTTCGCGCTCGCCAGCCGCCGGGTCAGCTCGACGTAGGTCCGTACGTCCTCGGCGCTCCAGTCCTCGACCAGCTCGGCGAACACGGCGAGCCCGTCGGACCGCAGCCGGTGCAGTTCCGCGCGCCCGGCGGGCGACAGCGCCACGACGTACGAACGGCGATCGGCCGTGCTCGGCGTGACCTCCACCCAGCCCTGCTCGCCGAGCGCCCGGACCCGCCTGCTCACCGACGACGCCGGCGCGGGCAGTGCCTCCGCCAGCTCGCCCGGTGAGAGCTCGCCGCGAGCGTCGAGCACCTCCAGAACAGCGACCAGCTCGGGGTTGAACGCCTTCGCCTGGCCACGCCGGACCTGGTTGACCAGCGTCATCACGGCCCCGGCCAGAGCCGCGACCTCCGCGTCGGAAACTGCCATGAAGAAGATGCTACCGCATAGCAACTACTTTGCGAGCGACGACGACCAGGGCGACGACGTAGGCAGCGTCGAGCAGCAGGATCGTGAGGTAGAGGTAGCCGAGCAGCGCCGAGCCGGAGTAGCTGGGCAGCGTGAAGTACGCCATCGCCGACGCGAACGCCGTGCCGACCAGCTTCGCGACGCCGATCCACACCGACTGGCCGCGCAGGGGACTCTCGTCCGCCCGGCGCAGCCAACGGCTCCACAGCATCGAGAGGAACAGCCCCGACATCAGCAGGTTCTGCGCGAACGCGACGTACACCGCTCCGCCGGTGTCGAACTCGTTCGCGAACAGCAGGACGCCGAGATAGCTCAGCACGAGGATGCCGCCCAGCCCGCCGAGGTAGAGCAGGCGTGGCAGCCCCGGAAACTCACGAGCGCCGAACCGGACCGCCGTCACCAGGATGACCAGATCGAACAGCAGCCAGACCACGTTGACCGTGCGCTGCGGCTGATCGGACGGATGCACGAAGCTGAAGATGAACTCCCAGGACAGGTTGGCGCCCAGCGCGACGAGCGGCATGCCGTAGGTCCGGTCCGCGAATCCGTGCCAGATGATCAGCAGGTAAGCGATCGTCCACGCCACGCCGCCGCCGAGAGCGAGTGCAGTTCCCATGCCCGGCACGGTAATCGTGCCGAGCCGGCCTGGGTGGGCTTACAGCGTGCCGTGTTTCACCGCGTCGGCGAACGACGCCCATTCGAACGAACTGAACCGCAGCGTCGGCCCGGTCGGGTCGGTGGAGTCGCGGACGGCGAAGCCTTCGCGCACGCGCCCGACTTCGACGCAGGTGTTGGTGCCGGTCGCCGAGGCGCTCGACTTGCGCCACCCGACGGTGTTTGCCCAGCCGCCGCGGCCTGCGGCCGCACGGGTCCACCCCGCTCCTTCGTTCATGCTTTCAGCTCCTCAATGACGGTCGAAATGAGTACGTGTGACTCGGTAGGGGACAGAGCTACCGAACGCAGGAGGTCGTAGCTGACCGTGCAGCGGTCGACGTCGGGCAGGTCGTCGAGGCAGAGGTCGCCTGCCTGGGACTCGACATGGACGACCGACGGCCGGGTGCCCGACTCGAAGCCGAAGATCGTGAAGCCGCCGGAGACGCCCGGATGGACGCCGACCGCGGCCGGCACGATCTGGATCCGTTCGCTGAACGGGCCGTCGAGCAACGCGCCGAGCTGTTCGGACAGCACCAGTGGGCCGCCGACCTCGCGCCGGATCGCGCTCTCGTCGAGGATGAACCAGACGTCCGGTGGTGTGGCGGACTGGAGGATCTTCGCCTGCCGGGACAGCCGCAGGCGCACCCAGCGTTCGACGTCGTCCTGACTGGCCCGCGGTGTCGCGGTGAAGACGACCTGGGCGTAGGCCTCGGTCTGCAGCAGGCCGGGAACGAGGATCGGCTCGAACACCCGGATCCGCACGGCGGCCGACTCGAAGCCGAGGAACTTGGTCGCCGACTCCGGCAGCCGGCCGAACTTCGACCACCAGCCGCGCTGCCGGCCCTGCTCCTGCAGGTCGAGCAGCGCGTTGCGGTAGTCGGGATCGTCGACGCCGTAGGTGTCGAGCAGCTTCTCCAGCTCGGCCAGGCTCGGCCCGGTGGAGCCCGCCTCCATGCGCCGGATCTTCGACGCCGAGCAGCGGAGTCCGACAGCCACGTCGTCAGAGCTCAGGCCCTTGGCGTTGCGCAGCCGTGCGAGCTCGCGACCGAGTTGGTAGCGAGGCAGGCCGGGACCTGACTGTGACGTAGCCATGACGGAAAGTGTTGCCGCGTAGTAGGCCAAACGGCAACATCGTCGGATGAATCAGCGCAAATTGTTTCGCGTGTGAAGATCAGTTACGCAGTCGGCTTGACTTGATCTTGCATGACTGTAAGTGTCTAAGTCCTCACGAATTGTTGCCGATCCCTGCGGGCAGTTCGTGAGAACGGTCGCCCCCGTTGCAAAGGGGACGTGGCGGTCCCCCGTCCGCCACGTCCCCTTTGTGAAGCCAACCAGCGCTCAGCTGCGGTAGACGATCACCTTGTCGCCGACCCTGGCCTCGCCGAACAGCCGCTCGATGGCGTTCCAGTTGCGGATGTTGACGCAGCCGTGCGAGCAGCCGTTGTAGCCGCGTGCGGCGAAGTCGGAGGAGTAGTGCACCGCCTCGTCACCGCTGAAGAACATCGAGAACGGCATCTCGCTGTCGTACATGTTGGAGTAGCCGTAGCGGACCTTCGCGTTGACGCGGAACGTGCCCTCCCGGGTCACCGACCTCGCGCAGCCGAACCGTGCGTCCATCGTCAGGCGCACCTGACCGTCGATCACCCAGCGCAGCGTGCGGCTGGTCTTGTCGATGCAGATCGCTCGACCGGTCTTGCAGCGGGCGTCCAGCGCACCAGCTGTGTTCTTGCCCTGGGGCACCGGCGGGTAGAGCTCGCTGTGCGTCGGCGTGTGCGTGATGGAACGGATCTTGCTCCAGGTGGGCGCGTCGACGTAGCCGAGCTCGCGGAGCCCTTTGTCGCGCTGGAACTTCGTCACCGCGTCGCGGGTCACGCTGCCGTAGTAGCCGTCGAGCCACTTCTTGGGGAGCCGGTCGAGCTGGACGAGCCTGGCCTCGAGCTCGCGCACCTTCGTGGTGCGGTCTTCCTGCTCCATGATGGCCTTGGGCTTGGGCGCCTCGGTGCGCTTGGGCTTGGGCGTTGCCGTCACCGTGGGTGTCACGGTCGGTGTGTCCGTGGGCGTGGACGTCGGCGTCTCAGGCTCCGTCGGCTCGGTCGTCGGCGTGGCCTGAGTGCTCGTCTGCCCGGTCGGCGAGGCCGTGCTGGCGTCGCGTGCCGTGCCCGACGCTCCTGCTTGCTGGCCCTGACAGCCGGCGAGCATGCAGACAGCGAGCAATGCCGCACCGATCGCGGCGATGTGGTTCCTGCGCATCGTTAGCCCCCTAAAGCTTCGAGTACGCATGAATGACGCCGCGAAAAACACAAACGTTGCTCCGGCCGAGCCGGTTGGTCGATCACAATCCGGTCACGGCGGAGCCCGTCGGCCGAGCCCCACCGCTACCGGTCGTCAGCGGGCCAGGGCGCCCATCGGATCCCAGGCAGGGAGCACGATCGGCTCCTGGTCGAGCGCGGCCTGAAGCTCCTGCGGCAGGCTCGACTTGCGTACGGCGATCTCGAAGACGTACTCGTCGAACCAGGAGTCGTTCATGGTGTAGAAGCCGGAGTCGGCGGCCTTGTCGCCCCAGCTGTTCTCGACCCGCCAGGCCCGCGCCGACCCGTCCACGACGTCGACGCCGGTGAACAGCATCGCGTGGGTCATCGCCGACTCGTGGAAGACCAGCCGCTCGGCCTTGGACAGGTCGAACGCGGTGTCGTAGATCGAGCCGTAGTCGAACAGCTTGGCGTCCCACAGGCCGACGTCACCGCGCAGCTGCTTGGCCACGTCGCAGCCGAACCAGACCGGCTCGCCGCCGAGGATGGAATCCTGGGTGAGGCGTTTCATCAGGTCGACGCCGACGTTGAGGTAGGTCACCGGCGGCGCGCCGACGACGTTGCCGAGCTGGTCGACGGTGAACGTGCGTCCCTGCGGGCTGGTCTCGCGTGGGTCGTTGACCAGGCATACGAAGTCGTCCAGCGGGAGGTCGACGTAGTTCTCGGCGAACTCCAGCGGAGTCAGCTCGCCGTCGCGGTGGAAGCCGCGCTCCTTGTCGGTCCACTGCCAGACGAACTTCTCGGGCGGCGTGCCGAGGTGGATGCACAGCACGCGGTGCACGAGGTCGACGATCTCGCGCTTGCTCGCCCGCAGCGCGTCTGCGTCGGCGCCGCCGGCGGCCTGGGCGCGCAGGTCGCGGGCGCCCTGCCGGAGCACGCGCCGCAGCGTCTCGTTGACCTTCTTCGTCGCCGAGGACGACTGGCTCTCGGGCATCACCGTCTTGGGCACCAGGCCGTGCTTGCGTACGACCGCCACGAACATGTTCCACTGCCCGCCGTCGCTCGCGACGTCCCTCAGCAGGTGCGCGACAGTGCGGTCGTCGACGTCGCGGCCGGCCGTGTCGATGATCGCCTCGAGGAAGTAGTTGGCGCGCTCGAGCTTGTCCCAGAACATGATGTAGTTCTGTGAGAACTCGAAGTCGCGGATGTTCATCGCCTTCATCGCGCCGGCGCGGAGCAGGTTGAGCCCGGCGAACAGCCAGCAGCGCCCACTGGATGCCTGGTTGGTGACCTTCCAGTCGTCGAGCAGGTTGGACATCGTGCGGTCGGCTCGTACGACGATGTCGCGGTCGAGCGCGAGATCCTCGACGGTGGTCTGGGTGACGGCGTTCTGGATCAGCTTGTAGGACGGGTTGCGGACGAACTCCTTGCGAAGCAGCTCGATGTCGGCAGGCGTGAGCGCGGCATCCATCGCGTAGTTGCCCCCTTGCAATAGACGGTGAGAGGGCCGCCGTGCACAGCAAGACGACCGCAGGGCGTGATCTGCTTTGATCTGCTTTGGAGCGTAGCTCGGCGAACGGGTAGGCAAGAAGCTGTGACAGATCCAAAAGTTGGTAGTGATCCAGGGCCGGAAACGGACACGAACACAGAAGTGGAGGCGGAGCCTGACTACCGCTTCACGCTGGCCAACGAGCGCACGTTCCTCGCCTACCTGCGTACGGCGCTGGCGCTCGACGCCGGTGCCGCGGGCGCCGTGCAGTTCCTCTCGCCGGACCGTGGAGCCTGGATCGTCCGGCTGGTCGCCGCGATCCTCGCGGTGGCGGGCATGATCGTCTCCGCGGGTGCGTTCGTACGCTGGCGGGCCAACCTGACGGCGATGCGCCGCGGTGAGCCGTTGCCCGTCACACGGATGCCTGTGGGGCTGGCGATCGCGGTGCTGCTGGTCTCGGCCGGTGCCGTCGCGCTGGTCCTGCTCGACCGTTGAGCGCCTCGTGAGCGAGCAGAGAGCCGACCCGGATCGGATCTACGAGACCGCCGCGCAGCTGGAGCGCACCGCACTGTCGTGGAACCGCACCCTGCTCGCGGTCGCGGCAAACGGTGTCCTGCTGGTACGCATGGGAACCTCGACCAGCGGCAACGGTGTCTGGATGGTGGCGGCCGGCCTGGTCGCCCTGCTGTTCACCTTGCTCGCATGGATCGTCACCAGCCGTACTTATCGGCGGCTGCGCGGACGTCCGGCTGTGTCGCTGCTGGCGCATCCCCCGTACGCTCACGGCGCCGCGCTTTTCGTCGGATTGGTCGGGCTCGCCGACCTGGCGGCGATAGCGGTCTACCGGTGAAGGCGCGAGAAGCGGAAATGTGACCGAATCGGCGAACCCACAATGTCGTCGGGGCGTCGCGGTTGATGACTTTCCGGATATGGTGAGACACGCTACTGAAGATCCCGTGGCGAGATCAGTTCGACAGGAGTACGCCGTGCGGTTCCGAATCACGCCGGTCGACACGACGTTTTACGATCTATTCGCGAAGTCAGCCGGACACCTTGTCGAAGGTGCCCGGTTGCTGGCCGAAATGCTCGCCGACGGCAATGACCGGGTGGAGACCGCCCGGGCCATGAAAGACGCCGAGCATCGCTGCGACGAGGTGACCCACGAGATCATCCGTCGGGTCAACTCGACGTTCGTGACGCCGTTCGACCGAGAAGACATCTACCGGCTGTCAGCCGGTCTCGACGACGTGATGGACGACATGGAGGCCGCGGTCGACTACGTCTATCTCTACGAGGTCGATGCGTTGCCACAAGGGGTGGAGGATCAGGTCGAGGTGCTGCAGCGTGCGGCAGACCTCACCGCCGACGCCATGCCACGCCTGCGCACGATGCGTGATCTCGAGGAATACTGGATCGAGGTCAACCGGCTGGAAAACCTCGGCGACCAGATCTACCGGCGGATCCTCGCCAAGCTGTTCAGCGGTTCCTACGACGCGCTCACCGTGATGAAGCTGAAGGACGTCGTGGAGCAGCTCGAGTTCGCCATCGACTCGTTCGAAAAGGTGGCCAACACAGTCGAACAGATCGCCGTCAAGGAGTCGTGAGCCGACCGTGGAGTTCGCTCTCGTCATCACGGTCGTCGTCATTGCCCTGGTCTTCGACTACACCAACGGTTTCCACGACGCGGCCAACGCGATCGCCACGTCCGTCTCGACCAGGGCGCTGACGCCGCGAGTCGCGCTCACGCTCGCCGCGGTGATGAACCTCATCGGTGCGCTGATCTCCGAGGGAGTCGCGAGCACGATCGGGAGCGGCATCATCTCGCCCACCGAGGACTCCCACGGCATGACAGTCGTCCTGTCCGGGCTGGTCGGCGCGATCGTGTGGAACCTCGTCACCTGGCGGCTCGGCCTGCCGTCCTCGTCCTCGCACGCGTTGATCGGCGGCCTGGTCGGTGCGGCGGTCTCGGCCTCGGTGTCCGTGCACTGGGCGGTGATCCTCGAGAAGGTCGTCGTCCCGATGGTCATCTCGCCGCTGGCCGGGTTCTGCCTCGCCTACCTCGTCATGGTGGGCATCCTGTGGATCTTCCGGCGGGCCAGCCCGAGCCGTGTCAACCGCGGCTTCCGGGCCGGGCAGGCGGTGTCCGCGGCGGCGATGGCACTGGGCCACGGCCTGCAGGACGCGCAGAAGACCATGGGCGTGATCGTCCTGGCACTCGTCACCGCCGGGCTGCACACCGGGAGCGACGTGCCGTTGTGGGTCAAGCTCATGGCCGCCTTCGCGATCGCGCTGGGCACCTACTCCGGCGGCTGGCGGATCATGCGTACGCTCGGGCGGCGCGTGATCCACCTCGACCCGGCGCGCGGTGTCGCGGCCGACCTCACCGCTTCGAGCGTGCTCTACGTCATGGCGATCGGCTTGCACGCGCCCGTGTCCACCACACACGTGATCAGCTCGGCCATCATGGGTGTCGGCGCGACCGAGCGACTGTCGGCGGTGCGTTGGGGCGTGGCCGGAAACATCTTGGTGGCTTGGGTTCTGACCCTTCCGATGGCGGCGCTGGTCGCCTCGGTGTTCTACTTCCTGGCGCGGATCTTCCTGCCGTAACCTCCCTGCCGCGCTGACGTGGGCTGGTCGCCGGTTGTGGCGGGCGGCGCGCACGGTGTCAACGGTTGTCGGCCGATCTTGCACACATCTTCGGGTTTGCATGGCTAGGGTTCGGTGGAATGCCTCTTGCCCTGGGCAAATGACCTGAAGGTGGCGGTATGAGTCTCCACTCCACGTATCTGTTCGCTTTCGAGCTGCTCGGCACCGAGCGTGGGCTCGAGGGCCCGCAGGCGCTGGAGGGGCGTACGGACTGGGGCCCGGCGCTCGTTCCCGGCGGCGTCCACGAGGCACTGCTGCAGGCCGAGGTGATCGCGCATCCCTACTACGACCGCAACGAGGAGTCGGTGCGGTGGATCGAGGAGCGGGACTGGTGGTACCGCACCACGTTCCAGGCGCCGGCCGGCGTGGCGCCCGACGAACGGCTGCGGCTGGTGTTCCACGGGCTCGACACGGTGGCCGACGTCTGGCTGAACGGCGAGCCGCTGGGATCGCACGCGAACATGTTCCGGTCGGCGGTCTACGACATCACGGCGAAGGTGCAGGCGTCGAACAGCCTGGTGGTGCGGTTCTCGCCGCCGCTGGCAGGGCTGGAGCCCTCGCAGTCGGCTCTGGAGCTGTTCGGGCGGCTGGGGGAGGTCTTTGCTCAGCTGTCGGCGGAGGATGGCGCGGACAGCGGTGCGAGCTCGTCGTCCTCTGCCCCGGCCTCGTCGGAAGGGGTCGGCGAGGGGATGCTGGCGGAGCTGCCCCGTGCGGTGTGGAGGCGGAAGGCGACCTTCTCCTGGGGCTGGGACTTCGGGCCGCGGGTGCCGTCGGTGGGCATCTGGCGGCCGGTGGAGCTGCTGCGCGAGCGCCGGGCGGCGATCGTCGGGCATCACGTACGTACGGACGCGGTTGACGCCGCGGCTTCGACGGCGGAAGTGTCGGTGCTGGTCGAGGTCGACGCGTTCGCCGCTTCGGGCGGGTTGTCGGTCGAGGTCGAGCTGCGCTCGCCGGCGGGCCGCCTGGTCACGGCGTCCGTGCCGGTTGACAGCGGTGCGGGCCGGGCGGAGGTCGCGCTGACGGTCGAGCAGGCCGAGCTGTGGTGGTCGCACGACCTCGGGACGCCGGCGCTGTACGACGTGACGCTCACGCTGGTGGACGCCTCCGACGGCGTGAAGCTCGACGAGCTGACCGATCGGGTCGGCCTGCGTACGATCGTCCTCGACCAGTCGGCCGATCCGTCCGGCGAGGGCGAACTGTTTCGCTTTGTGCTGAACGGTTTTCCGACGTTCGCGCGCGGCGCCAACTGGGTGCCGGCCGACGCGCTGGTCGGCTCGGTGCGACCCGAGCGGTATCGCGCGCTGGTCGAGACCGCCAAGCAGGGCAACATGAACATGATCCGCATCTGGGGCGGCGGCATCTACGAGCACGACGCGTTCTACTCCGCGTGCGACGAGCTCGGCGTGCTGATCTGGCACGACTTCATGTTCGCGTGCGTCGACTACCCCAGCGAAGACGCTGTGCTGCAAGGCGAAGTGACGCTCGAGGCGGAACACCAGGTCAAGCGGCTGCGGAACCGCGCGAGCCTCGCGGTGTGGAGCGGCAACAACGAGGTGCAGATGATCCACGGCTGGGGGTACCAGAACTTCGAGCCGGGCAACTGGGGCTACGACTTCTTCCACCGGATCCTGCCCTCGACGGTGGCGTCGTTCGACGGCAGAACGCCTTACTGGCCGGGGAGTCCGTGGGGCGAGAACGCCGCCGAGGGCTTCATGGCGGTCAACGGCGTCCTCTCCGGTGACCGGCACGCCTGGGAGGTCTGGCACGGTTTCGACGCCGGCGCCGGAGGGGGCGATTATGCCTCGATAGGCGAGGCGCGGCATTATCGGCGGTACGCCAGGGATCGCGGGAAGTTCGTCAGCGAATTCGGAATTCACGCGTCGCCCGAACTCAATACCCTGCGGCGGTGGATTCCGTCGTCCGAGCTGGTGGTGCACAGTGCTTCGTTCGACCACCACAACAAGGACAACCCGAAGAACAAGGGTGACGCGCTGCTCGAGATCATCACCGGGCTGCCGGCGAACATCGAGCAGTATGTCGATTTCACGATGGTCTCGCAGGCCGAAGGACTGAAGTTCGGAATCGAGCACTACCGGCGGCGGCAGCCGCACAACAACGGCACGCTGATCTGGCAGTTCAACGACGTGTGGCCGGGCTTCAGCTGGTCTGTCGTCGACTACGAGGGCGTGCCGAAGGCGGGTTACTACTACGCCAAACGCGCGTTCTCTCCTGTGCTCGCGTCGTTCCGCGACACCGACGACGGCGGGCTCGAACTATGGATCTCCAACAGCGGCCGCACTCCGGTCGAGGCCGAGGCGATCGTGATGGTCGGCGGCTTCGACGGCACCACGATCCGCCGCGACGCCCTGAACGTCCAGCTCGCACCCGGTGAGTCCCGCCCAGCCTGGACGATGGTCAGCGGCGACCTCCCGCGCGACGGCGGCACGTACGCCTGGGTCGAGAGCCCGAACGCCGCGTTCCCGTCGAACCGCCACTTCTTCGCCGAGATCAAGGACCTGACCTTCGGCAAGAGCGACCTCGACGTCTCAGTCTCCACCGCGGGCGACAGCGCGGTGGTCGACATCGTGTCCCGCGGCTACAGCTACTTCGTCCACCTCCCGTCCCCCATGCCAGGCCTCCGCTTCACCCACAACTACCTCGACCTCCGCGACGGCGACCAAGCCCGTATCGAGGTCACCGGCCTCCCGCCCACCTTCGACCTCAGCCAGCTCAAGGTCGTGGGCTATGCCGGCGCCAATCAGCGCTGAAGGAGTTTGCGGAATCCGCAAATCGAAGGAGGACCAGCCTCTGCCGGAGTTACCTTGGTCGGAAGGGGTGGTGCCCCGTGGATCCGACTCATCCGGTGTGGACTTCGCGAGCCATGCGCGTCGCCGTCCAGACCGCCGATCGCGGAGCGATCGTGCGGCTGGCCAGACGTGCCGAAGGCTGGACCCAGGCCGACCTCGGCACGCGGTGTGGATACTCCGCGTCGACCATTTCCCGGCTGGAGAGTGGCGCACAACCTCTGTCCAGTATCGAGTTGCTTCGCACCTTGTCGGCAGTGCTCCGAATCCCACCGGCGCTGCTCGGACTCTCGCCTGTATTACGACACGCCGAATCGACTTGGCCGCATTCGGCCCGACCGGCATCTACGGTTGGCGAAAACAACGTCGAAGAGGACGGTGATTCGGTGCGCCGACGGGAGCTGCTGGCCGGCCTGACCGGGTTGGGTACTGCCAGCCTGTTCGTGCAGGCGAGCGGCACTTCGCTGGCGGCTCCGACTCCGGCCACCCACTTCGTACCAGCGGCATTGTTCGAGACCGCCTCGTCCGAAGCTGTGCTCCCACCGAACGTTCTGGCCGGCCGGTTCGCGGCCGCCAGAGCCGCATTCGACTCCTGTCACTACCAGCAGCTCGCCTCCTTGTTGCCGCGCTTGATCGCTGACTCCCGGGTCAGTCGGAGTCAGCACCAGGGGATCGACAGCGATCGTTGTTCCGCCGTCCTGGCCAGGGCGTACAAGCTGGCCGGTGAGCTCTGCTTCAAGCTGAACGAGGACGGCGCCGCGTGGGTGGCTTCCGATCGTGGGCTGTGCGCGGCTCGGGAGAGCGGGCATGCGGCCACGATCGCCGATGCGACGCAAGGGGTTGCGATCGCGCTGCGCAGGCATGGTCACTACGACACCGCCGGCTCCCTGCTGACTCAGACCGCCGATGAGCTGATGACGGCTGAATCGACCCCTCGCGTGCTCGCTGCCTGCAGCTCGCTGTTGTGCACTGCGGCTTACGCCAGCGCACAGGCGAGCGATCGTGAGAGGGCCGTCGAACTGCTCGACGAGGCGGAGTCGGCGGTGGGCGGCGAGCCCAACGCGGCGAGCGTCAACATCTACCGCATCGGCATCTTCAACACTCTCGGCGAGCCTGGCCGGGCACTCACCTACGCGCGCGGAATCCGGCCGGACGCGTTGCCGACTGCCGAACGCTACGCCAGATACTGCATCGACACGGCTCGCGCCTGGCAGCAGTACGGCAAGCCGGCCAACGCCTATCAAGCTCTGCGAGCGGCCGAAAGCCATGCTCCGGAAGAGATCCGCCGTCCATCGGTCCGGAACCTGATCTCGACGTTGCTGTACTCCAAGGGAAATCAGCCCACCGGACTGCGTGCACTGGCTGCCCGGGCGGGCACGGCCGGCAGCTAGGGGGTGTCCTGCAAGTGTCGCCGGGCTGCGGCGGCCCTGGCCCCACGCTGGCTGCGTTGGACGAAGATCGCCCGTATAACCGATACGAACGACTCCGCCCGCCTTGCCAGCCCGGCGCCATGACCGTCCTCGCTATCCACCGACACTTACAGGACACCCCCTAGCCGCCCGCGAGGATTTCGGAGATGGCGTTGGTGGCCTGGGCGAGCATGCCGGGGTTGGTGCCGCGGTAGTGCGAGATGGCCGTGGCCGCCTGGAAGAGGGCCCAGCCACGGCCGCGGAGCCGGGCGGGCTCGTCGTCGCCGAGGGTGGAGTGGAAGCGGGCGCGGGTGGCGGCGGTGAAGACGTTCCACGCCGGCTGGAGGTCGCAGGCCGGATCGCCGGTGTTGAGGGCACCGAAGTCGATGACGCCGGAGAGGCGGCCGTCGGTCGTGAGGAGGTTGCCCGGCAGCAGGTCGCCGTGGATCCAGACGTCCGGGCCGGTGTGGAGCGGTGCGTCAAGCGACTCCTGCCACAGGTCGAGCAGCAGGTCGCTGTCGGCTTCGGCGTGGTGGTCGAGGTCTGCGATGGCGCGGCGGGTGGGCCCGTCGAACTCCGACAGGTGGCCGCCGCGGCGGCCGAGAGGGCGCGCGGGTGCACCCGTCGGGTCGATCTTGCGGAGCGCCGTGATGAACGCCGCCAGGTCGGTCGCCGCCTGCTCGAGCGCGCCCGGCCCGGAGAACAGTCCCCCGGCCGACACCGGCGTGCCCGGCAGCCAGGTGTACACCGACCACGGGAACGGAAAGCCCGCAGCCGGCGAGCCAGCCGCCACCTGCTCCGGAATCGCGAGCGGCAACTGAGGAGCGAGGCGGGGCAGCCACTCCGCCTCCTTCGCCGCCTGGTCGGTCACCCACTCCCGGCGCGGCAGCCGCACCGACAAGGCGGTGCCGAGCCGGTAGATGTCGTGGTCGGTGCCGTAGGACTCGACCGGCGTGATCGGCAGGTCGGCCCACTGCGGGAACTGGTCCTGAAGCAGGCGGCGTACAAGTGCCTCGTCGGTGCTCATCGACGCCTATCCTCCGTGCGAGGCGCGAACGGCCGCAACCGGATAACCCCGGGCAGGACCAAGCAGCAACGAGTGAGAACGGTCAGCCGAAGCGACCCGTGATGTAGTCCTCGGTCGCCTTCTCGCTCGGGTTGGAGAAGATCTGCTGCGTCCGGTCCATCTCGATCAGGCGCCCCGCCTTCCCCTGGCCTGCCAGGTTGAAGAACGCCGTCGAGTCGGAGATCCGGGCCGCCTGCTGCATGTTGTGCGTCACGATCACGATCGTGTAGTGCTCCTTGAGCTGCGCGATCAGGTCCTCGATCGCCAGCGTGGAGATCGGGTCGAGCGCGGAGCACGGCTCGTCCATCAGCAGGACCTGCGGCTCGACCGCGATCGCGCGCGCGATGCACAGCCGCTGCTGCTGCCCACCCGACAACGAGGCGCCCGGCCGGTTGAGCCTGTCCTGCACCTCGTTCCACAGGTTGGCGCCGCGCAGCGACCGCTCGACGGTCTCCTCGAGTACGGACTTCTTCTTTACGCCGTTGAGCTTCAGGCCCGCCGCCACGTTGTCGAAGATCGACATCGTCGGGAACGGGTTGGGCCGCTGGAACACCATGCCGACCACGCGCCGTACGGCAACGGGGTCGACGTCGCCGGCGTAGAGGTCCTGGTCGTCGAGCATGACCTTGCCGTCGACGCGGGCGCCCGGAAGCACCTCGTGCATGCGGTTCAGCGTGCGAAGCATGGTGGACTTGCCGCAGCCGGACGGGCCGATGAACGCCGTCACCTGCCGCGGTTCAACGGTCATCGAGACGTTCTCGACGGCTTTGAACGAGCCGTAGTAGATGTCGAGGTCGGAAACCTCGATGCGCTTGGCCATGTGTCACTCACTCTTCTTCACGGAGCTGAACCGGGCGATGCTGCGGGCTGCGATGTTCAGCACGAGGACCAGCAGGATCAGGGTCAGGGCGGCCGCCCACGTCCGGTCGACAGCCGGTTGCAGCGACTCAGTGCGGTCCTGGTTGATCATGGTCGGCAGCGCGGCCATGTTGCCCTCGAACGGATTGAGGTTGATGCTCTTGGTGTACGGCCCGAGGATCAGCAGCGGCGCCGTCTCACCCATCACCCGGGCCAGGCCGAGCATCACGCCGGTGACGATTCCGGAGAACGCGGTCGGCAGTACGACGCTCATGATGGTCTTCCACTTGGGAACACCCAGCGCGTACGACGCCTCGCGCAGCTCGTCGGGCACCAGCCGCAGCATCTCCTCCGTCGATCGGAGGACGACCGGAATCATCAACAACACAAGGGAGAGCGAGACCGCGAACGCCACCCGCTGGAACCCGAGGATCGTCACCCACAACGCGTAGATGAACAGCGCCGCGACGATCGAGGGGATACCGGTGAGGATGTCGACCATGAAGCTGACCGCGCGCGCCAGCGGGCCGCGGCGGCCGTACTCCACCAGGTAGACAGCGCCGAGCACGCCGATCGGCACCGAGATCGCCGCGCAGAGCAGCGCGGTGATCAGCGAGCCGGCGATCGCGTGGTACGCCCCGCCGCCTTCGCGTCGCGAGGTGAGACCGCGCTGCGACTGCTGCCACCAGTTCGGGTCGAGCAGCAGATCTGCGCCCTTGCTGATCACCGACCAGAGGATCCAGACCAGTGGAATCAGCGCGATCAGGAAGCACGCCCCCACCAGGACGGCGGCCAGTCCGTTACGGAACGTCCGGCCGGCCGAGCGGCTGCCGAGGTCGACCTTCGGTGCCGGCGACTGGCGGGGCGGGGAGTCGACCGTGGTCATCAGGTTCTCCTCCCACGTTCGACGACGATGCGGGCGATCGCGTTCACGACGAACGTCACCACGAACAGAACGAGACCGGCCGCGATGTACGCGCCGGTCTTCTCCGGGGTGTCGAACTCCGCGGCGTTGTTCGCGATCTTGCTGGCGAACGTCTCACCACCGAAGAACACGCTCGGGTTGAACGCGTCCAAGGTGCTCGGCTTGGACAGGATGATCATGATGGCGATGGTCTCGCCGAGCGCCCGGCCGAGGCCGAGCATCGCGGCGCTCACCATGCCGGAGCGACCGTACGGGAACACCGTCATCCGGATCGTTTCCCACTTGGTCGCACCGAGCGCCTGCGCGGCCTCCATGTGCGCGGTCGGTGTGGCCGCGAAGACCTCGCGCGTGATCGCCGTGATGATCGGCAGGATCATGATCGCCAGCACGATGCCGGCGACGAAGATCGTGCCGTTGTCCGTGAGGCCCGGTTGCAGCAGCGGGAACCAGTTGAACGTGCTCGACAGCCACGACGACACGGGAGCGAGCACGGGAGCCAGCTCCTTGATGCCCCAGAGCCCGAAGATGATCGACGGGACGGCGGCCAGCAGGTCGACGACGTAGACGACCGGCTGTGCGAGCCGCTTCGGCGCGTACTGCGTGATGAACAACGCGACGCCGATCGCCACCGGCACGGCGAGCAGCAGGGCGAACGCCGAGGTGAGGATCGTCGTGTAGAAGAGGCCGGCGACGCCGAAGCGTGGCGGAGCGAACGAAGGGGCCCACTCCCTGGAGAACAGGAAGTTGGCCTCGTTGCGCTGGAGCGCGGGAACGGCGAAAGCCAGCAGGAAGACGCCGACGAACGTGACCAGCGCGATGACCGCGAGCCCGGATCCACGGGCGAGACCGCTGAACAGGCGGTCACCGCCACGACCTGTCGGCCCCAGGTTCACCTGAGGCCGACGGTCGACCGGCTCGCTTGTAGGGGGAGCCGACTGGTTGGTCATCGGCAGCTCAGCGGATCGCCTTGACGGCGGCCTCGACCTTGGTGCGCATCTCGTCGGGGAGCGGCGCGTAGCCGATCTCCTCGAGCGAGGACTGGCCCTCCGTGCTGGAGAAGTAGCCGAGCAGGCCCTTCACACCGGCCGTCTTGGTGGCGTCCAGGCCCTTGGAGCAGACGATCTCGTACGTCACCAGGACGATCGGGTACGCGCCCGCTTCCTTCGTGGCGTAGTCGAGCTCGAGCTTCAGGTCGTTGCCCTGGCCGGCGGCCTTCGCGGCGGCGATGGCCTTACCAGCGGACTCGCCGGTGAGCTCGACGGGACCACTGCCGTTGTCGATCTGCGCGATACCGAGCTGGTTGTCCTTGGCGTAGGACAGCTCGACGTAGGTGATCGAGTTGGGGGTCGACTTCACGCCCTCGGCGACACCGGCGGACTTCTCCTTACCGGAGCCGGCACCCTCCCAGGTCTTGCTGGGCTCGGTCTTCCAGACGCTCGGCGCGGCGCCCTTGAGGTACTTGCCGAAGTTCTCGGTGGTGCCCGACTCGTCCGAACGGAAGAACACAGAGATGTTCGCGCTCGGGAGGGTGACACCCTTGTTCAGCGCGGCGATCGCTGGGTCGTTCCACGTCTTGACCGTGCCGTTGAAGATCTTGGCGGTGACGTCGGCGTCGAGGACCAGCTTGTCGACGCCCTGCACGTTGTAGGCGACCGCGATCGGCCCGGTCACCATCGGGAGGTTCCAGGCGTCGTTGCCGCCGCAGCGCTTCTTGGCCGCCGCCACCTCGTCGGGCTTCAGCGCCGAGTCGGAGCCGCCGAAGTCGACCAGGCCGGCGTTGAACTGCTTGATGCCGGCACCGGAGCCGCTCGGGTTGTAGTTGGCGGTGAAGTCCGGGCACTTCTCCTGGTACGCGGCGATGATCTCTTCGATCGCGTTCTTCTGGGCCGACGAGCCCTCCGCGTTGATCGTGCCCGACGGGCAGGCCTCAGCGCTGGCGCTGGACGAGCTGTCCGACGAAGACGTCTCGCCGCTGTCCGCGGTCGATTCGGGGTCGCTGCCACATGCGGCGAGCGTGATCGCGCCGATGGCCGCCAGTGCGGCGACTTTGGCGAACCGGTTCGGGTTCACGATTTTCCTCAGCCCTTCACGATTTCGGTTGTCGACTCGGACGCTAAGGAGGCCAGGTGACTTGGCGTAGCGGAGAGGGTGAACGAAAGGTGAACGTCGATAGGCGGTATCTGAACGGATCCCTGTCTGGGTGGCATACGTCACGTGAACAGCGCAGGCTTGTGACGGTTTGTGGTGCCGCCCTTACGAATACGGCTTGAAAAGTGCCTGAACGGTACACATATGCCGCATTCGGCTTGAGTCAAGCCGTGTTTGTCAGAGCGTCATGGTCGCGGGTCAGTCGAACCAGCGGCGGAACTTCGCCCGGCCGGCTTCCGCCCACACCCCGGCGAACCGCTCGCGGGCGGCCAGCGCGAGACCGCGCTCGTGGGCGGCCAGCACGCCGAGCCAGTACGCCGTCCGCGCCGGCACCCGGCCGGCCGTCGCGAGCCGGACGAGCGTGTGGGTGGCGACCACCGCGTCCTGGTGCTCGCCGAGGACGTCGGTGACGCTGGCCAGCCGGCTCGCGAGCTTCGCGGCGGGCTTGCCGAGCGCGGTCGCGCACCCGTCGACGACGTACCGCGCCCGCTTGGCGGAGATCCTCGCCGCGTGCCAGACCTCGTCGGGCGCCTCCGGACCCAGCCGGCGTACCGCCTGGTCGAGCTTGCGCCAGGCCCGCTTCGCGAGCGGCGGCAGGGCCTTGGCGCAGGGACGCTCGGCGGCGGGCAGCACCGCGGGCTCGTTCGCGGCGACGACCAGGCTGTCGTGCAGCTGGAGGTACTGCTCCGACGCCAGCAGGCCGAGTCCTTCCGCGCGCCCGGCGTCCTGCTCGGCACCCAGCCGGCGGCGCAGGAACGCCTGGACGTCGGCCACGTCGTCCTCGTCGGCGCCGCCGATGCGGCCGAGCTCCTGCGCGTGCCCGACCAGCCGGGCGAGCTGGACCTCCGCGTCCCTGGCAGCGGCGAATCCGTGCGCCAGCCAGCGCAACTCAGTACGCAAGGGCCCGGCCCAGCCGGCGTCCAGCAGCGGCAGGTAGGCCCGTAGCCCGCTGCGCAGCCGCCGGGTGGCGACCCGCAGCTGGTGCACGGCGTCCTCCGCCTCCAGCCGGACGAGGACGTCCTCCCAGCGCAGCGCGCGGGCGTACCGCCGCAGGTGCGCCCGGACAGCGTCCGTCGCCGGCGACTCCGGAGTGAGCGTCGGTGGCTCTGCCACGTCGGGACCGCCGAGGCTCTCCGCGCCCAGCGCCCGCGCGGACTTGCTCGGCGCGCTGGACGGAACGGCGCCGGTCGCGGTCAGCGTGTCGAGCAGTGCGCGTACGATCTCGGGGTTTCCGGTCGCGCCCGGACGGTCCTCGACCTCGACTTCGTGGAACTTCTCGGCGACACCGCCGGCCGAGATCACCTCGGCCCAGTCGTCCGCCAGCTCGACGATCTCGGTCCCGTCCTCGGCGAGGAGGGTCAGCGTGGTGCGCCTGGTCCGCACCCGGCCGCGCTCCGCGAGCGCGCGGTCGCCGATCAGCACCCGGATCAGGTCGAGTAGCTCGCCGGGCGGTCGGTCGGCCGGCCGCCCGTTCTTCGCCGGCACCTGCACCTCGGTACGAACCCTCGGCCCGTCGCCCGAAACCAGCGCGCCACCACTGCGTAGCTGCTCGGCGGGCGGCAGCTTGAGGTGCCAGCCGGCGTCGGCCCCACCCGTGCGCCGCCGCAGCGTGACGCCCTCGCGGGTGAGGTGCAGCTCCTCGGTGTCGAAGTAGGCGTTGACGAGCGTCGCGGTGCCGTCGTCGCGGACCGTGGCGAGCCCGGAGAGATCAGGCAGGCGGTAGTCCCAGTCGACGGCGTACTTGCGTTCGATCTCCGCGCTGCTCTTGGCCACGCCACCACGCTAGCGGGCGGCGTGGCCAGGAGCCGGGACCTAAACGTCGTTCAGGATCTGCACCTGCACCCAGTGCCAGTAGCTGCTGGTGGAGGTGAAGACGGGCGGGCCGTCCAGGCATCCGGACTCGCCGGGGCTCCGGCTGGCGACGCCCGCGAAGAACCACACGCCCTGCGACTTGTAGAGCAGCGGTCCGCCCGAGTCGCCGCTGCAGATGCTGGCCGTTCCGCCGGGGGCGTCGACGCAGAGGTCGCCCGGGGTGATGTCGTACGGGTCGTTGTGGATGCAGCTCGCGTACGGCAGCGTCGTGCTGTCCAGCTGCTGCAGCTGGCGCGGGATCGACGTGGAGTCGCCGTCGACCGTACGGCCCCAGCCGAGGATCCGCACCGGAGTGCCGTTCGACGGAGAGCCCACGTTGTCCAGGAACGGTTGCGAAGCGGCCGCCGTGAGCTTGATCAGCGCGATGTCGGCGATGCTCTCCTGGCCGGCGCCCCACCACGGATGGGCGACGAACCGCTCGATCTGGTACGTCGTGCCGGCCTGGTAGTCGGTCGAGCCGATCTTGACCTGGAACGGCGCCGGGTCGAGCTCCGTGCCGTCCAGGTTGGCGACGCAGTGGGCCGCGGTCACGAGCCAGTGCGGGCTGACGAGCGTCGCGCCGCATCGGATCGGGCTCGGCCGGTTCGGATCCTTGTACTGCAACGACGCCATGAACGGGTAGGCCTCGCTGGCCGGGCTGCCGCCGATGATCTGGGGGGTGTAGCTGCCCTTGTCCCTGTCGAATCTCGGTTCGCTCGCGCTTGCCTGCGCGGTCGTGCCGGCCACGGAAAGAGCCGCAATCGCGGTCGCGGCGAGAACCGCCAACACTCTCTTCTTCATGGCCGGAGTCTGGCGAGCGGCTCTGGCGGCACGATGGCATTCGGGCCAAAGCGAAACTAAAGCGGTGAGAGCGGGCGC
>NZ_BAAGYY010000009.1:0-145905 GCF_054779015.1 Flindersiella endophytica | reverse complement strand
CATCCACGCTGGCTGCGTTGTCGTCGATCGCCGGAGGCCCCTCCTGGCTCCTCCTCCGCCTTGTCAGCGCGGCGCCATGCGCCGCGCGCTTGACCGGCGACCCCTTGGAATAGATCGTCTAGCGGCGGCGCTGGGCCTGAGCGATCAGCTGTTCCTGCAGGTCGACCAGGGGTACGCCGTCGCTGTCGCGGTGGTGGCGGGTCCAGGTGCCGTCGGGCTCGAGGTGCCAGGACGAGGTGTGCTCATCGAAGGCGAGGTCGAACAGTTCACCGATCGTCGCCACGTGGTCGGGGCGGATCAGGCGGACGAGCACTTCGAGGCGCCGGTCGAGGTTGCGGTGCATCAGGTCGGCGGAGCCGATCCAGATCTCCGGTTCGCCCCCGCCGTCGAACCAGAACGCGCGGGAGTGTTCCAGGAACCGGCCGAGCACGCTGCGGACACGTACGGTCTCCGACAGGCCGGGCACGCCCGGCCGGATCGAGCAGATGCCGCGGGTCCAGATGTCGACCGGGACGCCGGCCCGGGACGCACGGTAGAGCGCGTCGATCGACGCCTCGTCGACCAGGGAGTTGACCTTCAGCCGGATCCGCGCCGGACGGCCCGCCTGGTGGTGGCGGATCTCCTCCTGGATCCGCTCGACCAGCCCGGCCCGAACCGACCGCGGCGCGACCAGCAGCCGCCGGTACTCCTGCGGCCTGGCGTAGCCCGACAGGTGGTTGAACAGCTCGGTCAGGTCCTCGGCGACGGCCGGGTCGCACGACAGCAGCCCGAAGTCCTCGTACATCCGGGCGGTCTTCGGGTGGTAGTTGCCGGTGCCGATGTGGGCGTAGCGCCGCAGCCCGTCGGGCTCCTCGCGGACGACCAGGCAGAGCTTGCCGTGCGTCTTCAGCCCGACGAAGCCGTAGACCACGTGGCAGCCCGCCTGCTCCAGCGTCCGCGCCCAGCGAATGTTGGCCTCCTCGTCGAACCGTGCCTTGATCTCGACGACGACCAGCACCTGCTTGCCGGCCTCGGCCGCGTCGATCAGCGCGTCGACGATCGGCGACGCCGTGCTGGTGCGGTAGAGCGTCTGCTTGATCGCCAGCACCTGCGGGTCGGCGGCCGCCTGCTCGACGAACCGCTGCACCGACGTCGAGAACGAGTCGTACGGGTGGTGCAGGAGCACCTCGTGCTGGCGTACGACGGCGAAGACGTCGGCAGGCATGGCGCTCTCGACCTCGGCGAGCTCGCGGTTGACGCCGGGAATGAACTTGGGGAACTTCAGCGAGTCGCGGTCGACGTCGGCGATCGTCGACAGCTCGGTGAGGTCGAGCGGCCCCGGCAGCGCGAACACCTCGCCGCGGCTGATCCGCAGCTCGGAGATCAGCAGGTCGAGTACGTGGTCGTCGATCGACGCCTCGACCTCCAGCCGCACCGGGGGGCCGAAGCGGCGCCGCAGCAGCTCGGCCTCGAGCGCCTTCAGGAGGTTCTCGGCGTCGTCTTCCTCGACGTCGAGGTCCTCGTTGCGCGTGACCCGGAACATGTGGTGCTGCAGCACCTCCATGCCGGGGAACAACTGCTCGAGATGCGCCGCTATCACGTCCTCGAGCAGGACGAACCGCGCGATGCCGGTGGCAGCGTCGCGGTCCGGGTCGAGCGGGACGAACCGCGGCAGGATCTGGGGCACCTTGACCCGCGCGAAGTGCTCGCCCTTGGTCTCGGTGTTGCGCACGATCACCGCGAGGTTGAGCGACAAGCCGGAGATGTACGGGAACGGGTGCGCCGGGTCGACCGCGAGTGGCGTCAACACGGGGAAGACGCGCTCGCGAAACAGCGTGTGCAGCTTGCTGTGGTCCTCCGGATCGAGGTCGTCCCAGCGCAGGATCTCGATGCCTTCCTTGGCCAGCATCGGCTGCAGGACGTCCCGGAACAGCGTCGCGTGCCGCGACATCATGACGCCGGTGGCGGACCAGATCGCCTCGAGCTGCTCACGTGGCGTCAGCCCGGACGCCGCCCGCACCGCCACGCCGGCGGCGATCCGCCGTTTCAGGCCGGCGACCCGCACCATGAAGAACTCGTCCAGGTTGTTGGCGACGATGCTGGCGAACCGGACCCGTTCGAGCAGCGGCAGTGCGGGGTCTTCGGCGAGCTCGAGCACCCGGACGTTGAACGCGAGCCACGACAGCTCACGATCGAGGAATCGGTCGTCGGGCAAGCCTCCGGCGGTGACGTCGTAAGGGGGTTCCACGTCGTAGGAGGGCACTTCGTGCCGGCTCAGTTCGCTGCTCACGTTGTCCATTTCACCTCCGGGCTTTCAACCATGCTCACACCTGTTGGTGAATCTGGGGTAAAGCAAACGTCACCGCCCGCCGGATTGTCCGGCGGGCGGTGTGCGAAGTCAACGTTGACGGCCGAGTCGGCCAGCCCGTCCTGGCAGGCCGTCTCGGTCAACGGTCCCGATCAGACGAAACGCTCGACGGGCGACACGTCCTCGGTCTCGACCGGTGTCCGGCGCTGCTCCTGCTCCTGCTCCGTGTCGTCGTCGGGCAGCTGCTGGCCGGTCTGCTGTGGTACGAACCGGTAACCCACGTTGCGAACGGTGCCGATCAGCGCTTCGTGCTCGGGACCGAGCTTCGCGCGCAGCCGGCGGACGTGGACGTCGACCGTCCGGGTGCCACCGAAGTAGTCGTAGCCCCAGACCTCCTGCAGCAGCTGCTGCCGCGTGAACACGCGACCGGGGTGCTGCGCGAGGAACTTCACCAGCTCGAACTCCTTGAACGTCAAGTCGAGCGTGCGGCCGCCGAGCTTCGCGGTGTAGCTGTCCTCGTCGATCACGAGCTCGCCGCGCCGGATGACCTGCGGCTGGTCGGCCTCCGCGGCGCGCTGGTTGAGCCGGCCGATCGCGAGCCGCAGCCGGGCGTCGACCTCGGCGGGGCCGGCGGTGTGGACGAACACGTCGTCGATGCCCCAGTCGGCGGTGACTCCGGCCAAGCCGCCTTCGGTGACGATCGCGATCAGAGGTACGGTCATGCCAGTCGTCCGCAGTACGCGGGTCAGGCTGCGCGCTTGCGCCAGCTCGCTGCGGGCGTCGACCAGCACGGCATCGGCCGGGCCGACGTCGAGCAGGGCGGTGGCCTCGGCTGGGGCCGCGCGTACGTGGTGAGCGAGCAGGCCAAGCGCCGGAACGATTTCGACCGAGGGCTGCAAGGTGTTGGTGAGCAAGAGCAATGTGCTCACGGCGGCTCCCTGGGGTCAGACGGACCTGGCATGCCCGGCTGACCGCACTGTCTCCCAGGTCCAGTTGCAGGAAGAATAACTGATGTGGGCGAGTTCGTGAATAGCATCACAATCCGTTATTGGGCCGCTGCGAAGGAAGCCGCGGGTCTTACGGAGGAAACAGTGCAAGCCGAAACGCTTGCCGACGCACTGGACACCGTGCGCGAAAGACATGCGGACCGGGTCCGTTTTGGACCGGTTCTGGCCATGAGCTCGCTGCTCGTCGACGACCAGCCGGTAGGCAAGCGTGACCATGCGTCAGTCACTCTTCGTGACGGCTCGCAGGTGGAAGTGTTGCCCCCCTTCGCCGGGGGGTGATTGGTACGAGCTGTGGAAACTCCGCAGTTCGGCGCAGGTAGTCGTGGCAAGATCACCCCGTGCCGGATGAACCCAGCGGGCCGCCCAACCGTGAGAAGGGTGTGGGCGCGGCACCCCGGACAAGTCGTACACCTCCACCGCCCACGGCAACCGCGGACGACGAGGTCATCCGGGCCTTGTACGCCGAGCACGCCGGACCCCTGTTCGGATACGTGCTGAGGCTGGTCCGCGGTGACCGTCAACGGGCGGAGGATGTCGTACAGGAGACGCTGTTGCGTGCCTGGCGGCATCCGGAGGCGCTCGATCCTGCCCGCGGCTCGCTTCGCGTATGGCTTGGCACGGTTGCCCGCAACATCGTCGTCGACGGGGAACGTGCCCGCCGGGCGAGGCCGCCCGAGGTCGGCGAGGAGGCACTGGGGCTCCTTCCCTCTGGCGAGAACGAGATCGAACGGGCAATGCTCGCGTGGGAGATCATGGAAGTCCTGAGTCAACTGGCGCCGCATCATCGCGAAGTGGTGCTGGAGGTTTACTACCGCGGCAGATCCGTCGCGGAGGCGGCCGCCAGCCTCGGCATTCCGTCGGGCACGGTGAAGTCGCGGACCTACTACGCCCTGCGTCAGTTGCGGTTGCTCCTCGAAGAGCGCGGGATGACACCGGAGGTGGCGCTGTGAGCACGTGCGCCGACTTCCGGGAGTCGCTCGGCGCCTACGTCCTGGGCGCGCTGGAGCCGGACGAGGCGGCCGCCGTCGAGGCGCACCTCGAGGAGTGCGAGCGCTGCCGCGACGAGCTGGTGGAGCTGAGCCCGTTGCCGCCGCTGCTCTCGCTGGTCACGCTCGAGCACGCCAGCGCCGCCGCGATGGGCAGCGCGCCGCCGATGCCGTCCGAACTCGCTCTGCCCAGGGTCCTGGCGCAGGCGCGGAAGGAACGGGAGGCTCAGGCCCGGCTGCGGCGCCGCACGCGCGTACTGACCGGCCTGGTCGCTGCCGTGGCCCTCGTTCTGGCCGCCGGAACGGGCGCGTACGTCGGGGCGCGCTTCTTCGGTGCGGC
This sequence comes from Flindersiella endophytica, assembly GCF_054779015.1. NCBI lineage: Bacteria > Bacillati > Actinomycetota > Actinomycetes > Propionibacteriales > Nocardioidaceae > Flindersiella > Flindersiella endophytica. The sequence continues at coordinate 141,285 of NZ_BAAGYY010000009.1, read as the reverse complement.
TCGCACGGTGATGGTGCAGCCGACCGAGCGACCCTCGCCGTCGCCGACCAAGGTGCGGGAGACCAAGACCTGGCAGGGCCGCGACGCGAAGACGAACGTGTCGGCGAAGGCTGTGCTGACGAAGTTCTACTGGGGCACCGAGGTCGACGCCACGATGAACGGCATGAGGAAGGGCGACATCTGCATGATCCGCGTCATCGACCTCTACGGCCGGGAGTGGGATGCGGGCAGCTGGATCGTCAACGAGAGGACCGTCGACCTGCAGTGGGCGGGCGACGTGGCCGTGCAGTACGACGATGTGGCGCGCGTGGAGATCTGGAACGGCGCGACCGACCACAAGCTGCTCACGCTGAGCAGCTAGCTCCGCCTCCCGGCCGCCCGCCGCCGGAGCCGGGAGGAACTGGCAGGCTGGCCGGGTGGCGACTCCGATCATTCTCGACTGCGACCCCGGTCACGACGACGCTGTGGCGATCCTGCTGGCCGCCGCCAACCCCGCGATCGACCTGCTCGCGATCACCACGGTCGCGGGCAACCAGACGCTCGAGAAGTGCACGCTGAACGCCCGCCGGATGTGCACGGTCGCGGGTATCGGCGACGTACCGATCGCGGCCGGGGCGGCCGCTCCGCTGAACCGCCCGTTGCGGGTCGCCGCCGACATCCACGGCGAGTCGGGGCTGGACGGGCCGGCGTTCGGTCCGCCGGCCGTCGACGTGGTCGAGGAGACGGCCGTGGAGCTGATGCGGCGGACCCTGCGCGACCATCCCGAGCCGGTGACGCTGGTGCCGACCGGCCCGCTGACCAACGTCGCGACGCTGCTGAGCGAGTACCCCGACGTACGGCAGAAGATCTCGCGGATCGTGCTGATGGGCGGGTCGACCGAGCGCGGCAACGTGACGCCGGCCGCGGAGTTCAACATCTTCGTCGACCCGGAGGCCGCGGCGGTCGTGTTCGGCTCCGGCCTGCCACTCACGATGATCGGCCTGAACGTGACCCACCAGGCCCGCGTGACGCCGGAGATCGTGGACCGGCTGCGGGCACTGGGTACGCCCGTCGCGGAGGTGTGCGCGACGCTGATGACGTTCTTCGCCGATGCGTACCGTGACCGGTTCGGCTTCGGATCGCCGCCGCTGCACGACCCGATCGCGGTCGCCCAGGTGATCGACCCGGCGCTCGTGACCTGCGTCGACGCGCCGGTGACCGTGGAAACCTCTGGTGAACACACGCTGGGCGCGACCGTGGTCGACCTGCACCACGTCACAGGATGGCCGGACAACGCCAAGGTGGCGGTGTCGGTGGACGTCGACGCGTTCTTCGACCTGGTGGTCGGAGCGGTGGCGTCGTATGCGTAACCCGACGTTCCCGAAAGATCAGTGGGATCCCTGATTCCGTAGAGTTCACCCCCGCGCCACTATGTGCAAGGCGTAACATGCCAGGCTTACCAAGCGGGGTCGTTTTTCGGCTCCCGTCTGTACACGCAGTCCACTGTCGGCCGACGCAAGGAGCCGGTCCATGGTCCTCCGCCCGTTGCTGGAGGCGCGGCGAGTACGCCGTTCGTTATTCAGTTCGGCCGCAAGGGAGCGGTCGCTTACGGTGCTGGACCCGGCCCTGGTCGCCAGGGCCAAGCCACCGACCCTCCGGGTCGCGCATTTCGTCGACACGTACCTGCCGCGCCGCGACGGCATCGTGACGTCGTTGCAGGCGCTCGCCGAGGCGATGGGTGAGCTCGGGCACGAGAGTCTCATCGTGGTGCCGCGCCACCCCGACCAGCCCGACGACGACCGGTTGTTGCGACTGCCGTCCTTGCCGTGCGGCGTGGCGCAGTTCCGGCTGGCGCCCTGGCCACGCAACAAGCACGTCGAACAGATCGCACACTGGCTGCCGCACGTCATCCACGTGCACACGCCGTTCACGGTTGGCCTGCTCGGTATCCTCGCGGCCCGGCGCCTGGGGCTGCCGCTGGTCCAGACCTACCACACTGACCTGCACGGATACGCCCAGGCGTACCGCCTGCCGGCGCCGGCGCTGGAGGCCGTGACCCGCTGCTACGCCATGCGGTTGAGCAGCCCGAAACCGGAGCTGCCGCGCGGTGTGCCTCGCGCCGAGCGCCGCGACAAGATCGTCGATGCCTGCAACGAGGTGCTCTACGGCGAGGCCGACGCGGTCCTGGTGCCGACGCCCGCGATCCTGACCCGTCGCAAGCTGCCCGTCGAGGACGATCGGATCTACCTCGCCCCGAGCGGGGTTTCGTTACCGAAGGTGCCGGCGAGCGCGCGGATGAGCTTCCGCGCCCGGCACGGCATCGGAGCCGACGAGCCCGCGGTGCTGTTCGTCGGGCGGGTCAACCATGAGAAGGGGATCCCGCTGCTGACCGAGGCGTTCGGGAGGGTGCTCCGGGCGGTGCCGAACGCGCGGCTGGTGCTGGTCGGCGCGGTGTACGAGCAGCGGTGGGTCACTGGCCTGCTCGATCGAGCAGGCATCAGCGGCCGGACCGTTCTGGTCGGGCAGGTGCCGCCGGAGCAGGTGGCCGAGGCGTACGCCGCCTGTGACCTCTTCGCGTTTCCGTCGCTGACCGACACTCAGGGTCTGGTGGTGCAGGAGGCGGCGCTGGCCGGGCTGCCCGCGGTGCTGGCCGATCCCGCGCTGCACGCGAGCGGGCCGCTCGCAGGTGCCAGCGTGCTGGGTGGGGCTACGGCTGAGGGGTTCGCGGCGGCGATCACCGAGTTGCTGACGACGCCGGAGCGGCGGGTGGAGCTCGGGCGGGCGGCACAGGCGATGGCGGAGCAGAACACGCCCGCGACGTTCGCGCGGCGGATGGAGCAGGTGTACGCGCAGGCTGTGAGGCGGGGAGCGTCGGCGGTGCGGTTGAGCCGGGAGGGGCGGCGGATTCCGTTCCGGTCTCGGCGGGCGATTGCCTGAGCGGCGGTCTGGGCTGGGGTCTGCTTTCTGGCTTTGGGCTGGGGTCGCTGTTTGGCGGTCTGGGCTGGGGTCTGTTGTTTGGTGGCCGTGGTTGGGGCGGCTGGATTGGTGGCGGCGGCGGAGTTTGTTTCGGCGGCCCCTCCAAAGTCAAGACGCTGTCTCACGGCGGCGAGCGCATCGTTTTGAGGCCTGTGTTTGTCTGCTGGGTTCCTGTGCCGCCGTGAGACAGCATCTTGACTTTGGAGCCTCTGCCGCCTCAATCGCTTCGCTCTGGGGTGGTCAGGCTGCGCCTGACCACCGTCTCCCGCCGCCGCCACCAATCCAGCCGCTCTGGCCGTTCCGTGCGCCTGTTCGGTCGCCTGCCGTCGTTACCAATCCAGCCGCTCGGCTGACCCTGGCGCTTCGGCTGCTCGTTTCGGTCACGGCCGCTCCGGCTCCGGTTTGCCCCTTGCTCTCGCGGCTCCGGCTGTCCGGATTTCGGACAGGTTGGCCCACTATCTGGGATGACGATTACCAGCACGTGACAGTTCTTGGTTTTGGTCCGTACTCTGGCCACGTGCGTACGCTCCTCTTGACCAAGCGTCGTGCGGTTGATCACTGCCGCACGAGCACCTGCCTGTGTCCTACCTCCTGACGAGGCGGCGTACTTCTCTTCTCCCTTTCTGCGCCGCATGAGCGCAAGTGAACACGGCGTAATCGCGTCCTGAGCACATTTCTCTAAGTAATCAAAAGGCTCCTTGCCTAGGAGGTTCCACATGAGTCGTGATGCCGTCCTGGTCTCTTCCGACTGGGTAGAGCAGCACCTGGACGATCCCAATGTCGTGCTGATCGAGGTCGACGAGGACACGTCCTCGTACGACAAGGGGCACATCAAGAACGCGATCAAGCTGGACTGGAAACAGGATCTGCAGGATCCCGTTCGGCGCGACTTCGTCGACAAGCAGCAGTTCGAGGCGCTGCTGTCCGGGCGTGGCGTCGGAAACGACAACACGGTCGTGCTGTACGGCGGCAACAACAACTGGTTCGCCGCGTACGCCTACTGGTACTTCAAGCTCTACGGCCACGGTGACGTGAAGCTGCTCGACGGCGGTCGCAAGAAGTGGGAGCTCGACAGCCGTGAGCTGGTCGAGGCCGCCCCGGAGCGCGCCAAGACGCAGTACCACGCCAAGGACCCCGACCTCAGCATCCGCGCGTTCCGCGACGAGGCTGTCGCCGCGATCGGCGTGCAGAACCTCGTCGACGTGCGGTCGCCTGACGAGTACGCCGGCCGGCTGCTGGCCCCGGCGCACCTGCCGCAGGAGGTTGCGCAGCGGGCCGGGCACATCCCGACCGCGGTCAACGTGCCGTGGAGCAAGGCGGCCAACGAGGACGGCACGTTCAGGTCCGACGACGAGCTGCGCGAGATCTACGGCGAGGCCGGCGTCGACTTCGCCAAGGACACGGTGGCCTACTGCCGGATCGGCGAGCGGAGCTCGCACACGTGGTTCGTGCTGCACGAGTTGCTGGGGCAGCCGAACGTCAAGAACTACGACGGTTCCTGGACCGAGTACGGCTCGCTCGTGGGCGTGCCGATCTCGCTGGGTGACGAGCCTGGGAGTGCTTCATGACCGCACAAGCTGACGGCTGCGGCGCGCCGACCGGTGGCGCCTCGTTCGCCGGTGTCGACCTCGACAAGGAAGCCGTGATCACGGGCGTCGTGAGCCGCGACGCGCAGCCAGTGGGTGGCGCGTACGTCCGGCTGCTCGACGGTACCGGCGAGTTCACCGCCGAGGTGCCGACGGGTGACGACGGTGTGTTCCGGTTCTTCGCCGGCCCCGGCACGTGGACGGTGCGCGCGCTCGCGCCCGGAAACGCCAAGGCGGAAGGCTCCGTCCAGGCCGAGATCGGCAGCATCGCCCAGGTCAACCTCGCGCTCGCCTGAGGCGATGACCTACTGATGGCTGTGACATGACCACGGGAATCGTTGTCCTCCTGGTCGCGCTGATTGCCGCGACGGTGCTCGGGATCGTGCACCGTCGCGGCAACGGCCGGTTCCGTGAGACGGCTGTCACTCCGGAGGTCGCTCCGGACCAGAACCAAACCCCCGTTGAGGAATCGGCCGACGACGTGCTTACCGCTGACGACCTGCATGCCGAGCTCGGCGACCGCGCCACGCTCCTGCAGTTCTCGTCGGCGTTCTGCGCGCCGTGCCGGGCCACCCGCGTTCTGCTCGCCGACATCGCGGGCAAGGTGCCGGGCGTCAGTCACGTCGAGCTGGACGCGGAGTCCAACCTGGAGCTCGTCAGGCGACTCGACATCCGGCGCACGCCGACGGTGCTGGTGCTCGACCATGCCGGCCGGATCGCCGTACGCGCATCGGGCCTGCCGAAGAAGGCGGCCGTGCTGTCTGCCTTGCAGAGTGTGCTCGAGGTTCCGATCGAATCCGTCCAGGAGGCATGATGCCGGAGACCCGGACCAAGCAGGTCGACCAACGGGGTATGCGCTTCTCGGCAGCTCTGACGCTCGTCGTCCTGGCGGTCGCCCTGATCCTCGCGAACCCTTACCTGGTTGCGTTCCAGGCGTTGATGTTCGCCTTCGGCGTCGGGCTGGGGCCGGCGAAGTCGCCGTACGGCCTGCTCTACCGCTACGTCGGGCGCAAGTTCATCAAGCCGGGTGAGCCCGAGCCGGAGGCGCCGCCGCGGTTCGCGCAGGGCGTCGGGCTGGCGTTCACGATCGTGGCCCTGATCGGCTACCTCGCGGGCGCGACGCTGTTCGGCTCGATCATGCTGGCCTTCGCCTTGATCGCGGCCTTTCTCAACGCCGTCTTCGGCCTCTGCATCGGCTGCGAGGCTTACGTTCTCCTGCTGCGGCTGTTCCGCCGCAGCGCTCCAGGCGCCGCCTAGCCCACCTAGTACCCTGCGGTGATCTTGCGGGAGATTACCGAGGCGCTGGGGGCAGCATGCCGCTTGAAACCGGGTTGGTTGGGCGTGACGATCTGGTCTCGCTCGTCGAACTGCTGATCGAGCGGCGGGCCCGGCAGCCCTTACCGATCGTCGTGGCGTTCGGGCCCGGTGGCAGTGGCAAGACCGAGTTGCTGCACCACCTGCGCGGCCGCCACCGGCCGGCGGCACCCGTCGCGTACGTCGACCTGGACCGCACCGGCACGGGCTCGGTGAAGGCGATCCTCGACGTCGCGTACGGGCGGCTGCACGGCTACTTCAACAAGGGCTTCGGCCGGCTGCCGCTGCCGCGCTACACGCTGGCGAGGGCGGCGCTGGCCGCGCTGCCACCCGCCGGCGAGCGCAGCGACCAGAGGGCCCGGAGCCTGATCGGCTCGCAGGTGCGCGGGCTGTCGCGCTTCACCGAGATCGTGAGCGACTCGGGCGAGGCAGCACCCGCCGGCGCCGCGGTCACCCGGTTGCTGACCAGGCTGCTGGCGCCACTGCTGCGCTGGCTGATCGTGCTGGCCGTGATGACTCCGACGCCGCTGCGCAGGCTGATCGGCACCAGCGGCGCCGTGCTGCAGTGGTACGAGCGGGTCGGTGGGCCGATCTTCGAGCTGCCGGCCGGCTGCCGGGCCGACGCGGTCGTCCACGAGCTCTGGGAACTGGCCGCCAGCGCGGAGGTCGCCGACCGCGAGAAGCTGGACCGGCTGCTCGTCCGCGCGTTCCTCGCCGACATCAAGGCGGCCTACCGCTGGCAGCGGCACCGCAAGGTCAACACGCTGTTCCTGCTGGACAACGCCGACCTGCTGCCCGGCGCGGAGTCGCGCCGTTTCACCGGCAGCGGCGGCGCCGACTTCCTCGCGCTGCTCGCGGAGACGATGGCCGCCGACCCGGAGGTGCCGTTCTTCGTCGTCGCGGCCAAGCAGGCGACGCCGGACCAGCCCGACGTACTGGAGGCACCTGGCCCGGAGGACGCGAGCCAGGCCGCGCAGCCGGCCGAGGAGGAGCTGCTCACCGAGGCCGAGAAGCACTACAGCCGCTGGCGCAGGGACCACGATCCCGCCAACCACGACTCGATCTATCTGGCCGCGAAGCTCCGGCCGTTCACGCTCGCGCAGACCCGCCAGCTGCTCGCCCGGCGGAACGCGTTCGAGAGCAAGACCGTGGAGACCCGGGCGACGGTCGAGCACCTGCAGGAGGTCACGCACGGGCATCCGCTCGCCGTCTGGGCGCTGTACCGGCGCGACCGGTTCCGGCCGGCGCTGCGCGACATCTACGACGAGGGCGTCGACTGGGGCGAGGGTGTGTCGCCGCGCTGGACCCGGACCTGGCGCGGGCTGCTGCTGTGGCGGTTCCTGCACCGGCTGGACGACGTCGAGCCGTTCGAGACACTGCCGGGTACGCCGAGGGAACAGGACACCGACCGGTCGATCGCGCGCCGCGACTACCTCGCGCGGCTGGCCGCGGCGCGCGAGCTCGACGTCGCGACCGTACGCGTGCTGGCCGGCGTCAGCGAGTCGGAGGCCCGCCGCCGGCTGCGGATCATCGCGACGTTCAGCTTCGCCGACCGGGTGCCCGGCGGCGGGCTGCGCCTGCATCCGTTGCTGCGCGACCTGCTCGTGCCGGTGCTGGGCCGGCAGACCGAGCCGGACGGCGACCCGTCGTACCTCGCCGTGCACGATCGCCTGCGCGCGCACTTCGCCGGGCGGCCGGGCCGTGAGGCCGACCACCTGTACCACTGCCTCGCGATCGGCGACACGCACACGGTCGCCGAGCAGCTGCGGCAGCGGATCGACGCCGGCGACGAGACCTGGCTCTCCGACCTGCTGCAGGCGACCCAGGCACCCGCGCTGGACAAGAGCAGGCGACGGTGGCGCGACTGGATCGAGGCACGGGTCAGCCGGCGTACGTTCGACCGGTTCGCCAACCCCGACCTGGTGCGGATCGAGGAGCTCGTCCAAGCGCTGTGGGTGCTGCGGTCGTGCACGAGCCTGGTGCCGCAGCACCACGGCCTTTACGACAAGGCGATCGGGGCGCTCGACGCAGTGGTCGAGACCGGCCTGGCCGAACGGCAGGGGACGGTCGACGAGTTGCTGGTGGAGTACCAACGGCGTCGTCAAGCATTGCTTGACGATGCGGCCGCCGAGCCATCGCCCGACCTGTCGCAGTTCGCGCGGCCCGTTCCGAGCCGGCCGTATCCGCACGTCTGGCCACCCCGGCACTTCTTCCGGCGGCTGGCCGCGCTGATGTCGTTCGTGCTGGTGCTGGGCTACGCCGCGATCTACCTGTCGTATCCAGTGGTCTACTGCAACCGGCCGAGCGTCTTCGATCCGGCCGGTGTCGTGGGCGACGTGCTCGATCCCGGACTCGGCCTGCGAAACCTCGACGGGCAGTGCATCGGAGTGTCGGACCGGCCCGGCGCGTTCACCGCGAACCGCCCGCTGAACCCCGACGACCGCGAGGTCGTCGAGCTCGCCGGGCTGGTCGCCGCCGAGAACGAGCGGGTCGCGGACTTCGTGAAAGCCGACCACGACTTCACCTACGTCACGGTCGTCGTCGCCACGATGCTCAGCTCGAAGGAGACCTCGGGTGGCGACCAGGCGGCCGGTATCAACGAGCTGCGCGGTGCGTATCTCGCCCAGAAACAGTGGAACCTGCTGGACACCAAGTCCAATCCACCACCGGTCCTGCTCCGGATCGTGCTGGCGAACTTCGGCGGCAACTCGGACGAGGCGAAGGGCGTCGCGCTGCAGATCCGTGAGCTGGCCGACCGCGACCCGACCGTGGTCGCCGTGTCCGGCATGGGGCAGACCCGGGAGGACACGGTGAACGCCGCCAAGTCCCTCGGCGAGCCGGACCACGGCGTCGCCATGGTCGGCTCGGTTCCGTCCGGCGGAGACTTCACCGGACTGCTCTATTTCGTGCGGATCGCTCCACCGAACGAGTACCAGGCCAAGATGATGTACGAGTTCATGCGCGCCCGGCCGGAGCTGAACCGCCCCACGCGCTACTTGTTCGTCGACAACGACGACCAGTACAGCAAGGAGCTTGCCAACGAGTTCCAGGAGCACGACCCGGACGCGGATCGGCTGAGCTACAACTCCTCCTCGCGTGACACCACGACCTCGCTCCGGAGGCTGGTCGATGCGGTCTGCGTGAAGGACGGCCAGGACCAGCCGGCGAGCCCGCTGATCGTCTACACGGGTCGCACCAGCGAGTTCTCCAGCCTGCTGAAGGCCCTGCGCGGCGCTTCGGACTGCCGGGACGTCCGGGTGCTCGGCGCGGACGATCTCTCCCAGCTGGAGACGGAGAACTTCCAGCAGCTGCAGGGCGACGAGGAGTTCGCCGACGGCAAGGTCTACTTCACGACGTTCGGGCCGTCCCGCCTCGGCTGGAGAGGGATGTTCCGGGCCGGGATCCCGGGCAACGTGGAGAGCTTCTTCGACGCGTACGACCAGCTGCGAAGGGCACCAGACGTTGCCGGCAAGGCGTATCGGTCCGACACCAACGGCCACATCATGGCGGCGTACGACGCGATCGGCCTGATCATGCGCGGCGTCGGCGACCAGCAGCCGAAGAACCGGGAGGAGGCGTTCCGGAAGATCCGGGCCGCGACGCCCTACTCGGGGGTGTCGGGGCGGGTGGTGTTCAGGCCGCCGCCGCGGGGCGAGCCGGACACCGGCGCCGACCCGGTGGACAAGCTGATCGTGCTCCAGCGAGTCGTGGACCGGGACGGAACGCTTTCGTCGGAGTACGTCGAGAGCAAGGGCTACCCGTAGCCGCTACCCGAGCTCGGGATGCGTGCTGAACCACTCGACCGTACGCCGAAGACCTTCCTCCACAGGAGTTTTCGGTGCCCAGTGCAGCTCCTTGGTGGCGAGTGCGATGTCGGGCCGGCGCACGCCCGGGTCGTCCTCGGGGCGTTCGATGTGCGCGATCTCCGAGCTCGATCCGGTCAGCTCGATGATCCAGCGGGCCAGGTCGAGCATGGACAGCTCGTGCGGGTTGCCGATGTTCATCGGGCCGGGGTGGTCGGAGTGCAGCAGCCGCGTGATGCCTTCGATCGTGTCGTCGACGTAGCAGATCGAGCGGGTCTGGTCGCCCGTCCCGGCGACGGTGAGCGGCTCGCCGCGCAGGGCCTGCCGGATGAACGTCGGGATCGCGCGGCCGTCGTTGGGCCGCATCCGTGGCCCGAACGTGTTGAAGATGCGCACGATCGCGGTGTCGAGGCCGCGCGCTGAACGGTAGGCCATGGTGAGCGCCTCGGAGAACCGCTTCGCCTCGTCGTAGACACCGCGTGGGCCGACGGGGTTGACGTTTCCCCAGTACGTCTCCGGCTGTGGATGGACCATGGGGTCGCCGTAGACCTCCGAGGTCGACGCGAGCAGGAAGCGGGCGCCCTTCTCCCGTGCCAGCCCGAGCGCGTGCTGGGTACCGATCGAACCGACCTCGAGCGTCTCGATCGGCAGCTGAAGGTAGTCGATGGGTGACGCAGGAGATGCGAAATGCAGAACCGCGTGGACCGGACCACGAACATGGACGTATTCGGTGACATCGGTGCGAATCAACCGGAATGCCGGATCCTCGATCAGATGCTCGACATTCTCCGGTTTTCCGGTCAGGAAGTTGTCCAGGCAGATGACTTCGTAACCATCCGAAAGCAAGCGCTCACACAGATGACTGCCCAGGAAGCCGGCGCCCCCGGTGACGACTGCGCGCGAAACCATTGATCAGCGCCTCCATTGCAGCAGCTCGTACCAAGACTTGACCCACGCACCGTAATAGTTGCGGTGAACACTATGTCGCCTGGGAGTTGGCCAGGTTTAGGCTGTTCCGGGTTGTCGGTGCCGCCAGCTTTCGCACGATGGCAACCAGACGGTCAACTCGAGAGTGAAATAGGAAATCCACAGGCTAGGTCCGGGGGACGGACAGGCGAATATGGTGACGCTGAGGGACCTCAACGAGCCACGGCTCGGCACCAACCTCGATGCTGGAGGCGAACCGCGGTTCGAGTTGCCCGCGGGCGGCACCGGCATCAAGGGCATGCGGTGGTACGCCGCGGTGGTCGCCGTGATCGACCTGGTGCTGATCGGGGTCGCCGGCATCACCGCGCTCTATCTCCGTTTCGGGCTGCCCGCCGACTCCGCGATCGCCGGCCAGTGGCGTGGCGCCAACTTCGCCGGCGTGCCCTACACCGTTGTCACGTTGCTCTTGGCGTTGCTGTGGGTCGGCGTGCTGGCGCATCGCGGCGGTTACGCCGTGCGCACGTTCGGTGCGGGAACCGACGAATACAAGCTCATCATCAGCGCGAGCTTCCTCGCGGCCGGCCTGGTCTTCATCCTCTGCTATCTCGGCAAGATCGAGCTGTCCCGCGGCTACCTCGCGCTGGCGTTCCCGTTCGGCGCCGCGTTGATCGTCTGCTGGCGTTATATCGCGCGCAAGTGGCTGCACTGGCAGCGCAGGAAGGGCCGGTTGACGCATCGCGTGCTGCTGGTCGGCATGCCTGCCGGTGTCGCCGAGCTCCACGAGGTGATGCGCCGCGAGCCGCAGATGGGCATGGTCGTCGTTGGCTGCTGCCTGCCCCGGTTGTCCAAGGATCCCGGCGACGAGGTCAAGGATCAGGGCCTGCCGATCCTCGGTCACCTCGACGACGTACGTCCCGCCGTGGAGAAGTCCGGCGCCGACACCGTTGTCGTCTCGGCCCTGCCCGGCCGCTCGTCGCGGCTGCTGCGGCGGCTGTCGTGGTCGCTGGAGGGGATGGGTATCGACCTCGCGGTCGTGCCGTCGCTGACCGACGTCGCCGGGCCGCGCATCCACGTCCGTCCGGTCGCAGGGCTTCCGCTGCTGCACGTCGAGGAGCCGGAGTTCAGCGGCGCCCGCCGGATCGTGAAGTCGGTGTTCGACTGGGTGCTCGCGTTGCTGTTCACGATCTCCGCGCTGCCGCTGGTGGCCGCGATCGCGCTGGCCATCAAGCTCGACGACGGTGGACCGGTCTTCCTGCGGCAGACCCGGGTCGGCGTGCACGGCATGGAGTTCCAGTGCTGGAAGTTCCGTTCGATGGTGGTCGACGCCGACCGCATGCTCGACCAGCTTCGCGACCAGAACGAACACGACGGCTTACTGTTCAAGATGCGCGACGACCCGCGCATCACGCGCGTCGGCAAGGTGATTCGCAAGCTGTCGCTCGACGAGCTGCCGCAGCTGTTCAACGTGCTGCGCGGTGAGATGAGCCTGGTGGGCCCGCGCCCGCCGCTGCCGTCGGAGGTCGAGCTCTACGCCGAGGACGTTCGCCGGCGGTTGCTCGTGAAGCCTGGCATCACAGGGCTCTGGCAGGTGTCCGGCCGGTCCAACCTGTCGTGGGACGACTCCGTACGCCTGGACCTCTTCTACGTCGAGAACTGGTCGCTGTCGAGCGATCTGATCATTCTGGGCAAGACGCTCCGGGCCGTGCTGAGCCGCGACGGCGCGTACTGACGAACCAGTCAGGCCGCGCGTACGGCGCGTACCGGTGCGAATCCGGTATGTGATGCGCTACAGTGCGCCACGTTGTGATTACGGTACGGGCAATAGAGGATCTGCCGGCTCAGCGCGTCGCCGAGCCTGGCCAAGGTGTGAGCGGTGTCGCGTCCAACGGTTCCAGCGCTGACGCGGAGCACGCTGCCATCCTGCTGAGCGAAGCTCGCCGGCAGCTGGCCGAGCAGGCACACCAGTTGCGTTGTCTCGCCTGGCGGCTCGACTCGTTCGAGCGCAGCCGGGCCTGGCGGATGGCCGCCGCCGTCCGCGAAGTGGTCCGCCGGCCGTCGCGGATCGCGCGGCTGCCGTACGAACTGCGGCTCGCCCTGAAGGCCCGGCCGCTCACCGACGGCGCAGCCGAGCCTCCCGCGCAGATCGAGGAGAGCGATCCCGGGCTGCTGCCGGCCCGGCGTCCCGACCTGCCGGTCCAGGTGCGGCACCCGTTGCGGTTCGGCATCACCGCTGCCACGATTCTGTCCCCGGCGTCGGCCGCCGGCCTGCGCTTCGAGTGGCGGCAGGCCGATCTCGAGGCAGGCGACTGGCAACGCCGGCCGAAGCGCATCAAACCCAACCTCCTGCTGGTCGAGACGGTTCCGCGTGAGCACCCGTGGTCGAACCTCCTGCGCCGGCGGTTGGGCGAGGCCGAGCGGTTGCTCGACTGGTTCCACAAGCGCGGCATCCCGACCGTGCTGTGGAACACCCTCGGCCCCGGTGAGGCCGAGGCCTACGACCGGATCGCGCAGGACTTCGACCACGTCTTCACCGTCGATCCCGACAGCCTGCCGCGCTATCGCGCGTTGCTCGGGCACGACCGGCTCGGCGTGCTGAAGCCCGCCGTACAGCCGCGGCTGCACAACCCGGCATCCGTTCCAGGCAGTCGATATCTCGACGTCCTCGCGATCAGCGACCTCTGGAACGCCGACCTCGAACGGGTCTCGCGGACGGCCTACAAGGTGTTCAGCTTCGACGACGCCGATGTACCGCCGACCGTCCTGCCGCGCGAGGTGCTGGAGTTCATAGCGTCGGGCACGCCCGTTGTGAGCACCGAGCATCCCGCGCTGGCGCGCGAGTTCGGCGAGTCGGTGGTGTTCGCGCCTCCCGACGAACGCGCCGGCCTGCTGCGAAACCTCCTCGGCAGCGCCCACCTGCGCGACCGGCTGGCGCACCGGGCACAGCGCACGGTTTTCGAGCAGCACACCTATGGTCATCGGGTCGACGCGATCCTGCAGGCGATCGGATCGGGCGGCCTGGCGGCCGCGCACCGGAGCGAGCCGCGGCCGGTTTCGGTGGTCGTGCCGACGATGCGGGTTGCGCAGGTGGCGCACGCGATCGACCAGGTGGCCCGGCAGCGCTACCAGCCGTTGCAGCTCGTGCTGGTGCTGCACGGTGTCGACCTTTCCGTCGACGACGTACGCGAGCAGGCGTTGTCGGCCGGGCTGGAGTCCGTTGTGGTGCTGGAGGTCGACGGCTCGCAGTCGTTCGCCACTGCCTGGCGGCGGGGTGTCGGGGCGGCCGACGGTGCGGTGGTCGCCCGGATGGACGACGGCAACCTCTACGGCGAGCACTACCTCACCGACCTGGTGCAGGCGTTCCGCTACACCGACGCGGGTGTGGTGGGGAAGCTCGCGCACTACGCGCATGTCCAGGGCAGCGGCGCGACGGTGTTGCGGTATCCCGGGCAGGAGCACCGCTACACCCGGACCGTCCACCCGGGCACGCTGGCGATGCGTTCGGACGTGCTGCGAGCCGTGCCGTTCGACGAGCGTTCCAGCGACGTGAGTGCGGCGTTCCTGACGAGTTGCGAGGCCGACGGGGTGCGGATCTACGCCTCGGACCGGTTCTCGTTCGTGTGGTGCCGGCAGGGCGACTACCGCAGGCCGTGGCGGGTCGACGAGGGCGACGTGCTGGGCAACGGGCGGGTGGAGTTCTTCGGCTACCCCGACCGGCACGTCAACATCTAGCCACACGCTGCGGCAGACACTCACACGGTTCACCTCTATGCTCACGGTCGGGAAGGGCGTTCCCGTGTAAGAGGGATCGGAGGGCACTCATGCGTGCTGCCATGCTCGCTGCCGAACGACGGTTGGTCTCGGTCGACCTCGATCCCGTACCTCCCGGACCCGACGAGGTGCAGATCGAGGTCGCGTACGCCGGAATCTGCGGAACGGACCTGCACATCTTCCACGGCGCGATGGCCGACCGGCTGGCGTCGCCCGCGGTGCTGGGCCACGAGTCGTCCGGCCGGGTCGCGTTGCTCGGCTCGTCGGTCGAGAGCTTCAACGTCGGTGATCCGGTGAACGTGATGCCGCTGCGCTGGTGCGGCTCCTGCGGGGCGTGCCGGGCCGGGCACACACACGTCTGCCAGACGCTGCAGGTGATCGGCGTCGACCTGCCGGGTGCGATGCAACAGCTGTGGACCGTGCCGGCGGACGTGGTGCTGCCGGTGCCCGGGCACGTGCGGCTCGACCACGCCGCGCTGACCGAGCCGACGGCCGTTGCCGTGCACGACGTACGGCGGTCGGGGCTGCAGGCGGGCGAGAAGGCGGTCGTGATCGGCGGTGGGCCGATCGGGCTGCTGATCGCGTGCGTCGCGCGGGAGTCCGGCGCCTCGCTGGTGCTGGCGGAGCCGAACCCCTATCGGCGGGCGGTGGCGTCGTCGCTGGGGCTGACGGTGATCGACCCGTACGCCGTCGACGTCGCCGAATGGGTCGACGACTGGACCGCGGGGATCGGCGCGGCGGTGGCGTTCGAGGCGTCGGCATCCGAGGCCGGGATCACGGCGGCGGTCGACGTGCTGGAGGTGCGTGGGCGGCTGATCGTGGTCGGGATCCACCAGCAGCCCCGTCCGGTGGACCTGAACCGGGTGTTCATGCGCGAGCTGACCGTGCACGGAGCCCGGGTCTACGCGCGGGAGGACTTCGAGCAGGCGGTCGACCTGGTGGCGAGCGGCGTCGTGCCGGCGGACACCATGATCTCCGCGAAGGTGCCCTTGTCGAACGCGTCCGACGCCTTCGTCTCCCTCGAAACCGGCGACGACGTGGTCAAGGTCCTGGTCGACTGCCAGGCGTAGCGACGGCGAGCGGCTCGGCGCGGCGTCGTACCGGGATGTAGACGCAGGGGATCAGAGCGGCCGCGGTGAGGCCGGCGCTGCACAGGAACGCGACGTGGAACCCGCTGACCGCTCCCGCAGTGGCTGAGACGCCGGCGGCCACCGTCGCCAGGAACGCGGTTCCCGCGGCGCCGCCGAGCTGCTGGACGAGGCGGACGACGGCCGACCCGGCCGGGACCTGCTCTCGGGAGAGGTCGGAGAAGGCCCCGGCGGTCGACCACGCTGCCCACCCACCGGGTCAGCAGCGAGCCGACGCCTTGCAAGGCGAGCACCGCGCCGGCCTCGAGCGCGGTCAGGCCGTACTCCTGCTGGAAGTACAGCGGGATCAGGAACAGCGCGCCGTACAGGGCGACGCCTGTGAGGAAGAGGGTGGCGGTGGCCGAGCCGAACGCCCTGTGTGCGAGCAGCCGGACCGCGATCGCGGCCCGCTCCCCACGCGCAAGGCTCCAGGCGACGAACGCCGCCAGCAGGGTGAGACCGCCGGCTAGACGATCTACTCCAAGGGGTCGCCGGTCAAGCGCGCGGCGCATGGCGCACGACGAACACCCATCGCCAGCTTCCGGCGTTGACGATCGCGCCCCCGACCAGCGGGCCGGCGATCGGCGCGATCGTGCTCACGAGCATGACGACGGTGAGGACGCGGCCGGTCCTGCTCGGTCCGGCTGCTCGGACGAGGATCGTTTGCAGGACCGGCAGCATGATGCCCGCCCCTGCACCTTGCAGGGCGCGGACGACGACCAGCGACTCGAAGTTCCACGCCACGGCGCACAGCCCGGATCCGACCAGGAACAGTGCGAGTCCGGCGATCCACAGGCGGTGGGTACCGAACCGATCCGAGGTCCACGCGGTGACAGGCACGGTCACGGCCAGCGCGAGCAGATAGGCGGTTGTCACCCACTGAATCGCAGTGGTGCCGACCTGGAGGTCCGTGCTCATCGTGTGCAGGGCGACGTTCACCACGGTGGTGTCGACCAGGGGCGCGACGCCGCCGACGATCACGACCAGCGCCAGCCGGACCAGCGGCCAGCCAAGGGGCTCGAGTTTCGTTCTCTCCGCCATCGCTGTCCCTCCGTCCCTGAGCGAATGGGAACGCCGGCACGCTCGCGGCCGATGACCCGGCGTCGGGGTCGTGAGCTGGAGGAGGCACTGCTGGAGGCTGCCTGGGAACAGTTGCGGCGCGAGGGGTACGCCGCGTTCACGATCGACGCGGTTGCCCGGGCGGTGGGGACGAGCCGCGCCGTGATCTACCGGCGCTGGCCCGGCCGGGCTGCCCTCGTACACGCGGCGGTGCGTTCACATGTGGGCACGGTGATAGAGGACGTGCCTGACACCGGCGATCTCACCGGCGACGTGCTCGCCCTGCTGCGCGAGGTCGCCGGCCGGATCGAGCTGATCGGGGTCGACGTCGCCACTGGACTACTCGGCGAACTGGACGAGATACCCGACGACGTGAAAGCCGTCGTTCCTCAGGTGTTCGAGCAGGTGGTCGACCGGGCGAGGGAGCGAGGCGAGCTCGGCAGCTCCCCGATCCCGGAGGCCGTGCTCTCGATGCCTGGCGCGCTCATCCGCTACAGCATGCTCGTCGAGCGGGCCGCGCCGTCCGATCAGGCCCTCGAGCACCTCGCGAACCAGCTGTTCCTTCCGCTGGTTCGCTACCACGCCTCGCTCTGACGGCTCAGCCGGACTGGAGGTCGTGGAGGTCGGCGATGGCGCGTTCGAGGAGGGCTCGCATCGCGCGTTCGGCCTTGGCGGGACTGCCTCGGCGTACGGCGTCGAAGACTTCGCGGTGGCTGGGGACGGGGTCGGGCACTTCGGAGGCGGCGTGGACGAGGCGGTCGCGGACCATCAGGCCGGCTTCGATGATGGCTTCCATGCGGAGCAGGAGCTCGTTGTGGGAGGCGGTGAGGAGGGCACGGTGGAAGGCGAGGTCGGCTCTGGTGGCGGCGGCTACGTCGTCGGCGCGGCCCATGTCGTCCAGGGCGGCTTCGAGGGCCGCGATGTCTTCTGGGGTGCGTCGTTGGGCGGCCAGCCGGGCGCCGGCGGGTTCGACGATGGATCGGACTTCCTGGAGGTGTTCGAAGAAGCCGCGGTCGGAGCGGCCTTCGAACTGCCAGCGCAGGATGTCGCGGTCGAGCAGGTTCCATTCGGCGCGTGGCCGTACGAACGTGCCGCGTTTCTGACGGGCGCCGACCAGTCCTTTGGCTGTGAGTACGCGGATCGCTTCGCGGACGACCGTCCGGCTGACGTCGAGCTCGGCCTCGAGGGCCACCACGTCGATCGTCTCGCCTTCCTTCAGGTCTCCTACCAGGATCCGGCGACCGACGTACTCGACCGTCTGGCCGTGGATGCCGCGTCCGGAGTACGCCGCCATCGGTCTCCCTTCGCATCTAGACGAGCGTTTAATATGACTATAACTTGACTCCATGCCCTACCCGCGTCACCTGCTCCGCACCCTTGTCTCCGGCGCCGCGGTGCTCATCCTGCCGCTCACAGCGCTGACCACGCTGGCCGGGCCCGCCGGCTCGGCCGTCAGCGCCACCGTTGCCGACCCGCACGGCGACCGCGAGCCGTCCGCGACCGAGATCCGTTCGGTCGACGGCACCAACGTCGTCTTCGCCTACGGCGAGGTCATGCCTGCCTTCGAAGGGTGGTCGGCACACGAGCCCACCCGCGGCTACGTCTCCCTCGACCGCCGCTGGAAGTTCGCGTACGACACCGACAACGTCGGAGAAACGGCCGGATGGTTTCGTCCGGGCTTCGACGACTCCCGCTGGGGCGGCATCGACGTGCCCTCGTCCTGGGATCTGAAGGACAACGACGGCTGGGCTGGCTACGACGGCGCCGACTTCGGCAAGGGCGGCAGCCTGGTCGACGGCTACGGGTGGTACCGGACGAAGGTCACGATTCCCGACGGCTGGCGCGACCGGCACGTCCGGCTCAACTTCCTCGGCGCGTTCTACTCCGCTGACGTCTGGGTGAACGGTACGTGGGCCGGCAAGCACGAGGGTGGGCACACGCCGTTCGCGCTGCCGGTGAGTGACGCCCTCAGGCCGGGGCAGACCGCGACGATCGCCGTGCGGGTCTACCGGGCCGCCACGTACACCTCGTACGACGGCAGCGGCCAGGCGATCGCCGACGACAAGGCGCTGCCGTCCGGACCGGTCGACTTCTGGCCGTACGCCGGACTGACCCGCTCGGTCTGGCTGGAAGCGGTGCCGGCCGTCACGGTCTCGAAGCTGCTGCTCGACGCGCGCGACGGCACGCTCGACGCCAGGGCGATCGTGGAGAACCACGGCGAGCGGGCGTTCAGCGGCAAGGTCGTGCTCGACCCGGGCCCGCGCAGCCAGGGCAAGCCGGTCACGGTCGCGGTGAACGTGCCAGCCGGCGGTGCCGCGGTCGCGTCGGCGCGGGTGCCGATCCCGAAGGCGCCGCGGTGGAGTACGACGTCGCCGGCTGTGCTCGACGCCCGGGCGACGCTGACCGGCAGGGCCGGCGGCACTCCAGTCGCCGACACGCTGTCGTCGGAGTACGGCATGCGCAGCGTGACAACCGGCACCGACCAGCTGCTGCTCAACGGCAAACCCCTGTTCCTCAAGGGCTACAACTGGCACGAGGAGACCGACCGCAGCGGGCGGTCGATGACCCGCGCGGAGTACGACCACGAGCTCGGCCAGGCCAAGACCCTCGGCGCCAACTTCCTGCGCAACGCCGTCTACAACCGGCATCCGTACGTCTACGACTGGTCCGACCGTAACGGCGTCGTGCTGCTCGACGAGTGGGACACGATGTGGATCTCCGAACCACAGCAGCGGATCCAGCTGACGTACGGCCTGTCGGAAGCGCTCGCGACCGCGACGGCGTGGAACAACCACAACCACCCGTCGGTGATCATGTGGGGCCTGCAGAACGAGTCGACGCCGAACACGTCGACCTACCACGAGTGGCTGCGGCAGATGCGGGATGCGGTGAAGGCCGTCGACCTGTCCGACCGCCCGGTGACGTGGGCGTCGGCGACCAGTTGGGACCAGGCGTTCGACCTGGCCGACGTGGTTGGGTTCAACGAGTACTTCGGCTACTTCTACGGCAAGGACGAGGACCTCTCGCCCACGCTCGACGCCGTGCACGCCAACCATCCGGGCAAGCCGATCCTCATCACGGAGAACGGCACGTGGTCGTTCTGGGGCAACCACGGCTCGCCGGGCGAGGTTGGCACGGAGGAGCACCACGCGGAGTACTTCCAGGCGCACTGGGACCAGGTGGTCGCCAAGCCGTACGTCGCGGGGTACGCGTTCTGGGTGCTGAAGGACTACAAGCAGCGGCGCAACTACAACATGGACCTCAACGGCCTTTCGTACATGGGCATGCTGCGCTGGGACGGCGACACGCCACGGGTGGTCTACGACTACTTCAGGCGGGCGGAGCCACCGGCCTGGTCCAGCGGGTCTGCCGGGTAGGCGACGAACGAGCGCCGGCTCGAGCGTGAGCGGATGACCGGTGGAGCGGAAAGGCCTGCCATCGAGGGTCAGCCTGGAGTCGTCGCGGACGACGAAATGGTGGGTGGCATGGCGGCGGGTTGACCGCGTCCCTCGCGGTGTCCAGGGATGGCCTTGGTTCAGTCGTCCTTCAGCTGGTTGCCTAAGGTGGCAGGCGTGATAGTCGTACACGCGTTCCTGCGGTGCAAGCCGGGCCGCCGGGACGAGACGGTGGCCGCGCTGGTGGAGATGCGGCGGGCGACGCTGGCCGGGGAGCCGGGCTGCCTGCACTACGCCTACACCGCGGACCTCGAGGACGACCACGCGTTCGTCTGCGTCGAGGAGTGGCGGGACCTCGAGGCGTTGCGGGCACACATCGCGAGCCCGCACATGGCGGTCCTGGACGGCGTGCTGGCCGAGACCGCCGAAGGGCCGGAGGAGATCCGCGTCTTCGAAGCCATGCCTGCGGAGCTGCCATGACCTGGCCCGACTTCGCCTCGTCGTACGACGTGGTGGCCGCCGACTACGCCGCGGCTTTCGCCGGCGAACTGGCGGGCAAACCGTTCGACCGTGACCTGCTGGACCGCTTCGCCGCGGCGGTTGCGGGCGGCGGCCCGGTGTGGGACGTCGGCTGTGGCGCGGCAGGGCACGTCACCCGCTACCTCGCCGACCGCCGTGTCGAGGTTGTGGGCGCTGACATCTCACCGGGAAGCATCGCCCAGGCGGCGAAAGCGCAGCCGGACCTGGAGTTCCGGGTCGCCGACATGCGCTCGCTCCCAGCGGATGACTCCTCGTTGCGCGGGATCGTGGCCTTCTACTCGCTGATCCACCTGCCGCGCCAGGAGCTGCCGTCGGCGTTCGCGGAGTTCGGCCGCGTACTCGCGCCGGGCGGTGACCTGCTGGTGTCGATGCATGGCGGCACCGGCGAGTTCGCCTCCGGCCAGTTCCTCGGACACGCCGTCCCCTTCCGCGCGACGCTCGTCGGCCTCGACGAGCTCGCGGGCTTCGCCGAATCCGCCGGCTTCCACGTACGGGAGCGCCAGGCCCGCCCGCCGTACAACCAGGAACACCCGACGGACCGCCTCTATCTGTGGGCCACTGCCTAGGGGGTGTCCTGCAAGTGTCGCCGGGCTGCGGCGGCCCTGGCCCCACGCTGGCTGCGTTGGACGAAGATCGCCCGTATAACCGATACGAACGACTCCGCCCGCCTTGCCAGCCCGGCGCCATGACCGTCCTCGCTATCCACCGACACTTACAGGACACCCCCTAGACGATCTGTTCCAAGGGGTCGCCTGACGCGCGACGCCTGGCATCCACGCCGGCTGCGTTGTCGTCGATCGCCGGAGGCCCCTCCTGGCTCCTCCTCCGGCTGTGCCCACCCCCACCAACGGCGCCATGCGCCGCGCGCTTGACCGGCGACCCCTTGGAACAGATCGTCTAGGAGGGGATGTCGGCGGTTCGGACTGGAGCCGTTCGCCGGCTGACCAGTCAGCGGATTCCGGCGGAGCCGGCGCTGAGGTTGACCTGGTAGATGTACTTCTGGCTGAAGAAGTAGACGATGACCATCGGCAGCGTGAGGAACAGCGCGCCGACCATCACCAGGTTGTACGGCGGTGTCTGGGCGTTCGTGCTCGTGCCCGACAGGAACTGCACGCCGAGCGCCAGGGGATACCTGCTCTGCGTGTTGAGGTAGATCAGCGGTCCGAAGAACCACCCCCACGACCACGAGAAGCTGAACACGCCGACCGCCACCAGCACGGGTTTCATCAGCGGCAGCACGATCCTGGCGAAGATGCCGAAGTAGCCGAGCCCGTCGACCTGCGCGGCCTCGTCCAGCTCGCGCGGGATGCGGGTGATGAACTGCCGCATCAGGAAGATGTTGTACGCGCCGCCGAACAGGTGCGGCACGATCAGCGGAAGCAGCGTGTCGATCCAGCCGAGCTGCCGGAACAGCACGAACTGCGGGATGATCGTCACCTCGACCGGCACCATCATCGTCGACAGCAGCAGTGTGAACAGCAGGCCCTTGCCGGGTGCCCGCAGCCGCGCGAAGGCGTACGCCACCATCGCGCTGACGAACATCTGGCCGAGGCAGGCGAACACCACGATGACCAGGCTGTTGCCGATCCACCGCAGCATCTGCCCGTCGGTGGTCAGCACGCGAACGAAGTTCGAGAGCTCGAACTCCCTTGGAAACAACGTGAACGTCGCCTTCTGCACGGTCGCGTCCGACGACAGTGCGATCGACAGCATGAAGACGAACGGCGCGGCGAGGATGGCGGACACGATCGTCAGCACGCCGTACGACCATGCTGCGTCGCGCCGCCGGATCACCGTTGCACCTCCGTCTCGTAGAAGACCCACCGGGACGACGTACGGAAGACGATCGCCGTGCCGACCATGATGATCGCGAACAGCACCCACGAAAGCGCCGACGCGTAACCCATGCGGTAGTTCTTGAACCCTTCTTCGAACAGGTAGGGCACGAGCATCTGGCTCGCGTTGTCCGGCCCACCGCCGGTCAGGATGTAGACCTGGCCGAAGACCTGGAACGAGCCGATCAGCCCCATCACGACGTTGAACAGGATCACCGGCGACAGCATCGGCAGCACGATCTGGAAGAACTGCCGCCGCGAGTTCGCTCCGTCGATGAGCGACGCCTCGAGCAGTTCCTTCGGCACGCCCTGCATCCCGGCGAGCAACAACACGACGCCGGTTCCGACACCCCAAAGCGCCATCAGGATCAGCGCCGGGATCACCCAGTTCTCCTCACGTAGCCAGTCCGGCCCGCGAATCCCGAGCAGTGCGAGGAAACGGTTGACCAGTCCGGCGTCCGGCGCCAGCACCCACGCGAACAGCATCGCGCTGGCGACCAGAGGCACCAGTGCGGGCAGGTAGACGATCGTCCGGTACACGCGCATGCCGGCCAGCGGTTTGTTGAGCAACGCCGCCAGCGCGATGGACACGATCGTGGACAGTGCGACGGACAGGACGGTGTAGTAGGTCGTGTTCCAGAGCACCTTCCAGAACAGCGGATCGTCGGTGAACATCCTTACGTAGTTGGCGGTTCCGACCCAGTTCGGTGGCGTCAGCAGGCCGTAGTCGGTGAAGCTCAGGTAGAGCGAGGCGAGCATCGGGCCGGCCAGGAAGACCAGGAAACCGAACAACCACGGCGAGACCATCACGTAGAACCAGATGGTCTCGCGCCCGGCGTGCCTCAGTTTCACCGCATGACCTGTTCGAGCCGTTGCTGGATGGTTCTAAGGGTCTGGTCCGGCGGGACCTTGTTGTTCATCATCGGCTCGATGTTGTCGGTGAAGACCTTCATCATCTCGTTCCACTGCGGCGTCAGCGGCGGCACGTAGATGAAGTCGGCCGAGTCCGCGAAGGCCCGCATGTTGACCTCACGGGTCGCCCACTTCGGCTTCAGGAACGCCTCGCTCTGCTGCACCTGCAGGTTGGCGGGGGCGTCCTCGGCGTTGTCGATGATCGGGCGCTGGCCTTCCTGGCCGGCGAGGAAGTCGATCACCTTCCAGGCGTCGGCCGGGTACTTCGACGTACGCGAGATCGCGAGGCCGTTGAAGAACGCGCTGGTCGCCGGCTGCTTGCCCTGCCACAGCGGGGCGATGTCCCAGTCGAGACCCTTGACCGTGCTGGCGGCGCCGATGTTCCAGAAGCCGGTGATCTCCATCGCGAGCTTGCCCTGTGCGAACAACTGGTCCGGGCCGACGCCCTGGCCGTAGTTGGCGAGGTCTCGGCTGGTCGGCGCGACCTTGTGCTTCCACGCGAGGTCGTTGTACCACTGCATCGCCTGGACGTTCTCCGGCGAGTCGACGACAGGCTTGTTGTTGTCGTCGAGGATCCTGCCACCGTTCTGGTACATGAACGTCATCCAGTACGGCCACCACGAGATCGTCGAGAAGCCCCACTGCTCGACCTTCCCGCCCTTGCGGACGGTCAGCTTCTTCGAGGCGGCGAGCAGGTCGTCCCACGCCCAGTCGGCCGTGGGGTACTCCACGCCGGCGGCGTCGAACATCTTCTTGTTGTAGTAGAGGACCATCGCGCCGGAACGGTCAGGGATGGCGTACTGCTTGCCCTCGTACTGGAAGATGCTCGGCACGGTCGGGCCGAAGGTCTTCTCGAGGTCGAGCTTGCTGCCCTTGATGTTGTCGTCGAGCGGCAGGATCTGGTTCTTGCTTGCGAACGCGGGCGTGTGCTCGGCCAGCTCGAGGATGTCGGGGCCCTTGCCACCGGCGATCGCGGTCGAGATCTTCTGCGCGTACTCCTCACCGCCCGGCGAGACCTGCAGCTTGACGGTGATGTTGGGGTACTTCTTCTTCGCCAGCGCGAGGCGCTCGGTGTAGGTCTTCTTGTCGATGTCGCCGCCCCAGACGCTCATCGTGAGCGTGACGTCGCCTTTGGACGGCGTCTGCGAGGCCTGCTCGCCACAGCCGGCGAGCGCGACGAGCCCGACTCCGAGCGCAGCGGTGAGCGTGCTGAAACGAGTCATGGTGACCCTCCCGGTAGGCGGCGTTGTTCTCGCCGCGGGAGCACTTTAAATCATATTTGAACCCTAGCGAAACAGTTTTGAAAAGCGGCCGTGTCCGGAACCGGCGAGCGCCTAAGCTGGACGCTCGATGACTGCTTGCGTGAACGACCTGGCGTACGTCCGCAGGGTGCTCGGCCTGCTGGCCGCGGCGGATCTGCGCACGTGGCTGTTCGGCGGCTGGGGCGAGGAGCTGCACGGAGTGATCGCGCCGCGGCCGCACAAGGACATCGACCTGCTCTGTCCGGCTGTCGACTTCGCCTCGGTCGACCGCTTCCTGGCGGGCGGGACAGTCGCCGAGATCGCGGCGAAGCGGTTCCCGCACAAGCGGGCCTTCGAGCTGGACGGCGTGATGACGGAGCTCTTCCTCGTCCAGCAGGACGCAGCCGGCTACTACACGTACTTCTGGGACCAGCACCGCTACGACTGGCCGGCCGACGTGCTCGACGAGACCCAGGGCCTGCCGGTCGCGTCAGTGGCGGCACTCCACGGCTTCCGCTCGAAGACCCGTTCCCTCTCGCCGGTCGTCGACGGCCGCGCCGTCACCGCGGAGGAGTGGACCCGCGTGCACCCCGACCCGTCGATCACGCGGAGGACGTGAGCCGGCTAGCCCAGGTCCTTGCGCAACAACGTGATCGTCGTTTCGTAGCGGACGGTGGACCCGGCCGGCCCGTCCTGATCCCAGGAGGCGGGCCGCCGGCCGTAAGGGATGTAGCCGAGGCGTTCGTACAGTGCCTGCGGCCGAGGCAGCTGCTCGTCCACGCCGAGCTCGGCTCGATCGAGGCCGCGGGCGCGGATCCGGTCCTCCCACCAGTCCCCAGCGGCAGCCGGTTCCGGACAGTGCCGCCCGAACGGTGGCCGACAGTACCGACCTCACCCCGCCCGCCGGGCCAGCAGGCCGGTCACGGCGAACAGGACACCGGCGCACAGCAGTGCCGCCGGCACCCCGGCCGCGACCGCGACCACCGCGATCAGGGCACCGCAGGCGATCTCGCCGAGGTACTCCGCCTGGGCCAGGAACGAGTGCACCGTCGCGCGTACCTCGTTGCTGGACTGCTGGTTCACCCAGATCGTGCTGATCGTGCGCGTCATCGGGTCGACGGTGCTCGCCACGAGCACGACCGCCGCGGCCCCGAGGATCGGCGAGGGTGTGAGCGCCAGCACGGTCACGCCGAGTGCGCCCGCCACGCAGGCCACCGCCCACCCTGCCCCCGACCACCACCCCACCCGGGCCACCGGCAGGTGGTGGACGCGGGCCTCGACGAGCTTCAGTGTGACCGCCCCGAGCCCGAGCATCAGCACGTTGAGCGCCGTGAACCACACCAAGGGCTCGGCCGGGAAGCCGACGTCGATCAGCCGCAGCTGGTAGAGCCGGCCGGAGTCGAGCGCGCCGTGGGCGACCACCGTGGCGGCGAACACCAGCAGGAGCGGACGGCCACGCCGCACCAGCGTCGTACCGCGGACGAGAATCTGCCAGGAGGCGGCCCACCGGCGGCTGGTCGCCGGAACGAAGTTGACCTCCCGGAAGCGGACGACGACGTACAGCCCGAGCAGCAGCATCGTGGCGCCCGCGAGCACCATCGTCGCCCAGCGCGGCAGCAGCCAGGCGACACCGCCCAGCGCGACGATCCCCACGGCCGCGCCGGTCAGCTGGGCCCGCCCGACCCGGACGAGTACGGACGGCATCCGGTCCGGCCGGCCCAGCTCGTCGGTCAGCCACGCCACGTCCGCCCCACTGGCGAACGTCCACGCCAGTCCCCACAACATCTGCGTCGCGACGATCAGGTAGAAGTCCGTGACCAGGCCGGTGGCCAGCATTGCCGTCCCCATCAACGCGTGCGACACGACGAGGGACCACTTGCGGCTCACGGTGTCGGCCAGCACGCCGGCCGGGATCTCGAACAGCAGCGAGACGATCCCCTGCGCGACGGCGATCGTCACCAGCTGAGCAGCGCTCAGCCCGGCGTCGACGACCAGATAGACGCTGGTGACCAGCCACCATCCCCTGTGCAGGAACGCACGCAGGAACGTCCAGCGCAGGAACGTCGCGACCAGGTCAGGCCGGCGGCTCGCAGGGGTGTTCAGGGTCAGCACGGGCGGAGAACTCCTCGGAGACAGTGATCGGGTCAGAGCACTGGGTTGTTCCGAGGACCCGCCGCATCGCACACTCCTGTTCGTTCGCCTGCAGGTCGCATCCTGGCAGGCCGGGATGTCCTGGGCGAGCGATTTATCCGTGTTCGCAGTAGCAGCCGCCGGGGTTGGGGATCTCGAACGGCGCGATCCCGCCGTCAGCGGCCGGCGTCGTCGCGAGCACGAGCTTGCCGAGCCGCCATGCCGGACGTACGAAGTCGCGCGTGTGCACAACGGTGTCCGGAGCGCACGGCGGACCGCCGACCACCATCACCTCCTCGATCGCCGAGGCGGCCAGCAGCTTCCACACCGGGAGGCTCCCGGTCAGCGTCTCGACGCCCGGATAGATCACCGCGCGCCCGCCGGAACGTGCCTCCTGCTCGGCCAGCGCGGCCGCGGCACCGTCGGCCAGCGTGGCCGGGCCGCGCCGGTCGCCCGCGCCGGCGAGACCGAACTCGCCCGGAAGCGCGGCGACGTCGACCTCTCCCATGGCGGCGAGAGACAACGCGACGTGGGGATTGCCGTCGCGGATCAGATGCGTACAGGCGACCAGCTCCGAACGCGGGCCGCCGAGCCCGCCCTCCAGCAACTCGTGGAGGACGTGCTCGGCGTCGCGGACGGTGGTCGCGCCCGGGTCGAGACCGATCGCGGTCATCAGACCGGGAGCACCCAGAGCGGGTTGGTGTAGAACCACAGATCCGTCCACGGGTCGGCGCTTCCGACGACGTCCATGGCCGGGCCCGCCGGGTCGATGCTCGCGCCGAGGAACCCGGGCGCCGAACGGTTGCCGTCGGTTCCCCTCAACCGCAGGAACACCGGCCGGTCCACCCGGCCGAGGTCGTACGAGAACGTCAACGTCGCCTTGCCGGTCTCCGGCTCGTACGACCGCACGACCTTCGTACCCGGCGTCGACAGCGTGTCGCGGTCGGAGACCGGACCGGTGACGTTGCCCTGGATCACGTCGACGCGCGCCAGCTTCGGTACGAATCCCGCCCAGTTCGGCTTGCCGGCCAGGCGAACCGTCACGTCCAGCCGGGCGGGCGTGCCCCGCTTGACCCGCAGCGCACCGCCGAGCGTCACGGCGGCACCGCTCGACGAACGCAGCCGTATGTCGATCCCGTCGATCAGGCGGCCGTGGTCGACCCAGACGCGACCGGCCCGGATGCCCTTCATCACCGCGGCATAGCTGCGGCTGGTCGAGCCGACCGAGGTGCGGCTGTAGTAGCCGGGCCAGAAGTCGGACTGCGCCGTCACGATCTTCCCGTTGTACACCGGGTCGTTGTAGAACCCGTTGGTGTCGAAGTCGCTGTCCAGGCCGCGCGTCGCGGTGTCGGCGTAGACCGCGTGGCAGTCGGAGTTCGCGCTGATCCACCACGGCTTGCCCTCGGCCAGCAGGCTGTCCCACAGGCCGCCGACGGTGGAGGTCATCCAGTCGAACCCGCCCCACGTGCGGTAGCTCTCCAGCGGGTAGCCGGCGAACGAGTCGGCGCTCGGGGTCGCGGAGTACCCGCCGCGGCCGCCGGCCGGGCCGAGCGGAGCCGGGAGCCCCGCGGCCTGGTGGCCGGGCGCACCCTCGAACCCGACGGCGATCGACGGCGCCGCGTCACGCCAGCCGCGGATCTCGTGTGGAGAGTCGACTCCGCGCCGGGCGGGGTGGTTGGCCAGGAACAGCGCGTCGTCGATGCTGCGACGGCGTACCGCGTCCTCGAGGAAGTTGAGCCCGGCGATCGCCAGCGCCTCGTTGGCAGGGGTGTTGCCGCCGGCGTTCTTGACGGTGCCGTCATAGCCGTTCTCGAACTGCTTGAGCACATCGACCTCGCGCCGCCCTGGGTGGACGAAGACGGTGCCGTGCTCGGCGCTCGGGATGTTCCACTCCAGGCCCTGGAACACCAGGGCGTCGCGGAACTCCTCGCGGGCCGCCCGGATGTCCGGATTGACCTTCTCCACGCCGATCTTGGCGTGCTGTTCGGTGCCGTGGTCGGTGATGACCATCCAGTCCAGGCCGTAGGCGTTGCCATGGCGTACCTGGTCCAGCACGCGGTAGAGGCCGTCCGGGCTGTACTGCGTGTGGATGTGGTGGTCGCCGGCCAGCCAGAGCAGATCGCCGCTGCCGCTTTCCCTGCCGGGCTTGGTCTCGGCGGCGGCCGGCGCTGCGTGCGCGCCCGTGGCCAGCACGGTGGCGGCGGCGCCAGTACCGAGCAGGCCGGCGTGACGCAGCAGCTTGCGCCGGGACAGCTCCTCGGGCGCGAGCTCGCTGTCAGGCGTTTCGGTGTCGAACACCGCCGAGGCCGCGATCGCCTCGTCGTGTTCGTGATCGTGCACGTGGTCGTGCGGGTGATGGTGACCCATGGCACGAAGAGTCCTGCGACCACGTGAACGTCGAGGGTTGGTTCGCTTGCGGGGCGGTGACGTTCACGCGGACCTATCGCTGCGGTACTTCCAGAACGCCGGAAAGGCCAGTACGGCAAGCCCCATCGCGATCACGACGAGCACTCCACCGCCGCTGATCGCCCACGTCGTACCGATCGCGGCGCCGGCCGTGCCGTGCAGCAGGTCGGCGAGTCGCGGCCCACCCGCGACGACGACCGAGAACGAGCCCTGCACGCGGCCGCGCAGCTCGTCGGTCGATGCTGCCTGCAGCATCGTTCCGCGGAACACCATGCTCACCAGGTCGGCCATGCCCGCCATGACGAGGAACGCCACGGCGAGCCACAGCGACTGCGCCAGGCCGAAGCCGATGATGGCGACGCCCCAGGCGCCGACCGCACACGCGACGGCGACGCCGTGCCTCTTGATCCTGGTGAACGTGCCCGAGAGCAGGCCGCCGATGATCGCGCCGGCGGGGATCGCGGCATACAGGATGCCGAGCGCGAAGCCGCCTTCCGCGGGGTCGCCGAAGCTCTGCTGGGCGAGTTGGGGGAACAGGGCCCTCGGCATGCCGAGCACCATCGCGATGACGTCGGCGAGGAACGAGACCAGGAGGACCTTGCGGGTGGCGAGGTAGCCGAAGCCCTCGATGACGTGCCGGAGCCCGGCGCGCTTGGGTGCGCCGTCCAGGGGTGGGAGCGGGGGCAGCCGCCAGACCGCCCAGAGCGTCGCGGTCAGCGCGATCGCGTCGAGCAGGTAGAGGGTCGACAGGCCGAGGACGGGGATCAGCGCGCCGGCCAGCATCGGCCCGACCACGCTCCCGATCTGGAAGACCGTCGAGCCGAGCGCGTTGGCGGCTGGGAGCAGCTCGACGGGGACCAGCCGTGGAATGGAGGCGCTGCGTGCGGGCATGTTGGCGCCGGCGAAGGCCTGCTGCAGCATCAGCAACGCGAACAGGACCTCGACCGACCGCATGCCGGCCGCGGCTTGTGCCCACAGCAGCACACTGGTGAGCGCGACCCCGCAGTTGGTGACGAGCATCAGCTTCCGCCGGTCCACGGCGTCGGCGATCGCCCCACCCCAGAGCGCGAAGATCACCAGCGGCACCAGGGCGACCAGCCCCGCGAGACCGACGTAGGCGGAGGACTTGGTGACGTCGTAGATCTGGAACGGCACGGCGACGGCGGTCAGCTGACTCCCGACCGACGTGACGATCGTCGAGCTCCAGAGCCGCCGGTACGGGGCGACGCGCAGCGGGCGAGTGTCGACGACGAAGCGGCGCAGGCTGAACCTGGGCTTGGCCTTGTCCTTGCCGTTGGATCCGGGTACGCCGAGGTTGTCGTGCTGGTCAGTCCGTCCACTCGGTCTTGACAACGACCCCGACTCCTTCTGCGCCTGGTATCTCGACTTCAAGAAGTGAGACCGACTCGACTTTAGCTCTGCCGGGCAAACGGTTCCCGCACGGGTCTCACCGTTCAGGCGTCACTGTCCGGAACCGGCTGCCTGCGGGGCCGCACTGCCCTGGAGTACGCCACCCGCCGTCTGGCCCGCAAGCGCCGGCGCGACCACCACGGTGAGAAGCGCGCCTTCCCCGCCGTGGCGGCGCAAGATCGACTCGGAACGATCAGGAATCGAGAAGCATGGATCCAGCCGCCACGGTTAGCCTGACCGGCATGGACATCAAGATTCACGCGAGCTTCCTGCCGCACGACGACCCGGAGGCAGCGCTGGCGTTCTACCGCGACACGCTCGGCTTCGAGCTCCGGATGGACGTCGGGTACGAAGGGATGCGCTGGCTCACGGTCGGCCCGGCCGGGCAGCCCGACACGCAGATCGTGCTGAGCCCGCCGACCGTCGTTCCCGGCCTCACCGACGACGAGCGCAAGATGATCGTCGAGATGATGGCCAAGGGCACGTACGCAGGGATCGTGCTGTCGACTCCCGACGTCGACGGCTTGTTCGAGAAGCTGCAGGCCAGCGAGCACGCAGAGGTCATCCAGGAGCCGACCGACCAGCCGTACGGCGTCCGGGACTGCGCGGTCCGCGACCCCGCCGGCAACATGATCCGGATCCAGCAGCGCTAGGTACACAGAGAGTTACAAGGCAGGCGACACGAGGAACCATGGAGACACGATGACCGCCAAGAAGGCCGCGAGAACCAAAGCCCAGCCGCAGTCGCCTGCGCCGCACGTCGCCGACAGCCATGGCCTGATCCGGGTGCTCGGTGCGCGGGTCAACAACCTCAAGGACGTCAGTGTCGAGATCCCGAAGCGCCGGCTCACGGTGTTCACCGGCATCTCCGGTTCCGGCAAGAGCTCGCTGGTGTTCGACACCGTGGCCGCGGAGTCGCAGCGGCTGATCAACGAGACCTACAGCGCCTTCGTGCAGGGCTTCATGCCGTCGCTGGCCCGGCCCGAGGTCGACGTGCTCGACGGCCTGACGACGGCGATCATCGTCGACCAGGAACGGATGGGCGCCAACCCCCGCTCGACCGTCGGTACGGCGACCGACGCCAACGCCATGTTGCGCATCCTGTTCAGCCGGATCGGCAAGCCCCACATCAGCTCGTCGCCCCAGGCGTTCTCGTTCAACGTCCCGACCCGTACGGCCACCGGCGCGATGGAGGTCGCCAAGGGCGCGGGCGAGAAGGTCGTCGTACGCAAGCGGGTCTATCTCGGCGGCATGTGCGCGCGCTGCGAGGGCATGGGCCGGGTCGACGACTTCGACCTGACCGCGCTCTACGACGACAGCAAGTCGCTCAACGAGGGCGCGCTCACCATCCCCGGCTACTCCATGGACGGCTGGTACGGCCGCATCTTTCGCGGCAGCGGCTTCTTCAACCCCGACAAGCCGATCAGGAAGTACACCAAGAAGGAACTGCACGACCTCCTCTACAAGGAGGCCACCAAGATCAAGGTCGAGGGCATCAACCTGACCTACGCCGGCCTGATCCCGTCGATCCAGCGTTCGTTCCTCTCCAAGGACCTCGACTCGATGCAGCCGCACATCCGCGCGTTCGTCGAGCGGGCCGTGACATTCACGACCTGCCCCGACTGCGGCGGCACCCGGCTCAGCGAGGAGGCGCGGTCGTCGAAGATCAAGGGCAAGAACATCGCCGATCTCTGCTCGATGCAGATCAGCGACCTGGCCGAATGGGTGGGCAAGCTGTCCGAGCCGTCGGTGCGGCCGCTGCTCGACGGCCTGCGGGCACTGCTCGACTCGTTCGCGGAGATCGGCCTCGGCTACCTCTCGCTGGACCGGCCGGCGGGCACGCTGTCCGGCGGTGAAGCGCAGCGCACCAAGATGATCCGGCACCTCGGCTCGTCGCTCACCGACGTGACGTACGTCTTCGACGAGCCCACGATCGGGCTGCACCCGCACGACATCGAGCGGATGAACGCGCTGCTGCTCCAGTTGCGCAACAAGGGCAACACCGTGCTGGTCGTGGAGCACAAGCCGGAGACGATCGCGATCGCCGACCACGTGGTCGACCTCGGCCCGGGCGCGGGTGCAGCGGGCGGCACGGTCTGCTTCGAGGGTTCGGTCGACGGGCTGCGCAAGAGCGACACGATCACCGGCAGGCATCTCGACGACCGGGCGAAGCTCAAGGGCTCAGTACGGCCGGCCTCCGGCGCGCTCGAGATCCGCGGCGCGTCGACACACAACCTGCGCAACGTGAACGTCGACATCCCGCTCGGCGTGCTCTGCGTGGTCACGGGCGTCGCAGGCTCGGGTAAGAGCTCGCTGATCAACGGCTCGGTCGCCGGTCGCGAGGGTGTGGTGGTGATCGACCAGACCGGCATCCGCGGCTCCCGGCGGAGCAACCCCGCGACGTACACCGGCCTGCTCGAGCCGATCCGCAAGGCGTTCGCGAAGGTCAACGGCGTGAAGCCGGCGCTGTTCAGCTCCAACTCCGAGGGCGCCTGCCCGACGTGTAACGGCGCCGGGGTCATCTACACCGACCTCGGCGTGATGGCGACCGTCGAGTCGCCGTGCGAGGACTGCGAGGGGAAGCGGTTCCAGGCGGCCGTGCTGGAATACACCCTGGGAGGGAAGAACATCGCCGACGTGCTCGCGATGCCGGTGACCGAGGCGGTGGAGTTCTTCGAGTCCGGCGACGCGAAGGTGCCGGTCGCGCACAAGATCCTCGACCGGCTGGCGGATGTCGGGCTCGGCTACCTCTCGCTCGGACAGCCGCTCACCACGTTGTCCGGCGGCGAGCGGCAGCGGCTCAAGCTGGCCGCACAGATGGCCGAGAAGGGCGACATCTACGTGCTCGACGAGCCGACGGTCGGTCTCCACCTCGCCGACGTCGAGCAGTTGCTGGGGCTCCTGGACCGGCTCGTCGACTCCGGCAAGTCGGTGATCGTCATCGAGCACCACCAGGCGGTGATGGCCCACGCCGACTGGATCATCGATCTCGGGCCGGGTGCCGGGCACGACGGCGGAAAGGTCGTCTTCGAGGGCACGCCGACCGACCTCACGGCAGCTCGCAAGACGCTCACCGCCCAGCACCTCGCCGACTACGTCGGCGCCTGATCCGGCGCGCCTCGGTGTTCAGCCTGTCGTGACCGGCAGGTTGAGCACCGGCACGTACGACGAGGTGGTGTTCACCGACACCGGAAGGACCGCGGTGTTGCCGGCGTACGCGATGTCGCTGGCGGCGAGCACGACCTGGATCCGGTGCCCCTGCTGCCAGCGGTGCACGACGCCCGGCAACTCGACTCGCCAGGCCCGGTTGACGTTCGGGACGCGGACGGGCGAGACCAGGCGGTTGACCAGGTTGATCGCGCCGTCCGGAGCGACGTCGTAGATCTTGGCGAACACGACCAGCCGGCCGGCCGGACCGGTGAGCTGGGTGATCGCCGCGAGCGGCGAGGTGAACCGGACGTCAAGCGTCGGAACGCCTGCGGTGTCGATGCTTTCGGCGAGCGGCGCGCTGGTCCAGGCGGCGTACGTGCCGGGCAGGTCGGTCGGCGGTAGGCCGTCCCAGTCGGGCGGGAACTCGGAGTACGAGGTCGGTATCGCCGAGAGGTTGGCCCAGGAGCGTGAGCCGCCGACGACAGCTGTGCGATCTGCCGTCAAGCTGCCGTTGCCAGAAAGGTAGAACGGCTTGGTGGTGCCGATCGGGTAGGTCTCGCTCGCGCCGTAGGCGGGTTCGGAGCCCGCGACCGCGTTGCCGTCGTAGGGGATCCAGTCGCGGAAGTACGCCAGCTTCGGGCCGAGGTCACGGGTGTGGTCGCCGCGCAACCAGTAGGCGTACCAGTCGAGTACCCGCCGGCCGAGGTAGGTCGTCTCCGGTGCGCGCTGACCCGACAGGTCGAGGTCGCCGGGTGGCGGGGTGGAGCCGGAGTGGCCCCACCGGTGCCAGATCATCCGTACCGGCGTGCCCTGCGCGTCGAGCGCGCGGTAGGTCCGGACCGCCTCCTGCAGGTTGAACAGTGTGTCGTCCTCGCCCTGCAGGATGAGCGTCGGCGTGTGCACGTTGCCGACGTACGACGAGACCGACGCGCGCCGCATGTTGGCGACGGTTGCCGGCGTGCCGTAGCCGAGCACGTTGGGCTCGATCAGCGCGGGGCAGATCCAGTCGCGGAAGTTCGGGCAGCCGAGCAGGCGGCGCGGGTCGCCCGGGGCGTACTGCAGGCCGGCCAGCACACCGCCGACGGCGAACAGGTCGGTCCAGACGCGCTTGAGAACGCCCGGGTCCGAAGCCGAGCCGGTGTTGTTGGGTGCGAGGGAGTACGACAGGTCGTTCCACGTGATGGTCGGGATGATGGTGTCCAGGCGGGGGTCGACCGAGGCCGCGGCGAACTGCACGCCGCCGCCGTAGGAGCCGCCGAACATGCCGACCTTGGGGTCGCCTGGTGCGTCGAGGGCCACGACGTCGACGGTGGCGCCGGCTGTGTCCTTCTTCGTACCCGCGAGGTAGTCGATCAGCTGGCTCGCGGCCAGGCCGTCGAAGGCCGGCTCGTCGAGGGCGATCTTGCACTGGGAGCCGCCGAAGCCCAGGCCGGAGTAGGAGAGGACGACGTAGTCGCGCTGGGCGAGTGCTGTCGCGATGCCGGCCTGGTCGGCCTTGCTGCCGCCGAAGCCGTTGGTGGTGAGGACCGCGGGCTGGCGCTGCTGTGGAGTCGCGGTGGACGGTAGGTAGAGGTCGGCGACGATCCGGCAGGGAGTGTCCTTGGCTGGTCCGACCAGGACGTCGACCTCGACCGGGGTGACCGTGACCTCGGCGAGCGCCGGCTCGGGCGCGGCGTTGCCGGGTGTCGCGGCGGCGAGCAACGAGAACGAGAGCGCGCAGGTGGCGGCACTGGCGACAAGGAGTTGGCTGCGGCGACTTCTCACGGGACCCCCTTGGGTCTGCCCTGGTGTTGCTCGCAGGATAACGGCGGCGAGTCGGGCTGTCACTACTTGTGAGTGGAGGTTGCCGGCTTTTGCTGGGGGGTTGCTGTTTGGTGGCTTGGGCTGGGGTCTGTTGTTTGGTGGCCGGGGCTGGGGCGGCTGGATTGGTGGCGGCGGCGGGAGACCATCGTCTTCCACCGGTGCCATCGATCCAGCCGCTCGGCTGGCCGTTCCGTGCGCCGTACTCCGGTTAGGCGGCTGAGCGGGCCGCGATCCGGATCGTGGACTTCTGGGTGAGGCCGTTGACCGTCACAGCGAGCTGGACCTGGGACGGCCAGAACGCGGTCAGCTTGCCGGTCGACGGGTCGAACTAGGCGGTGTGCCATGGCCTGAGGCCGGACTTCGAGCCGACGTGCAGGTTGGGTGAGCCCGACCAGTCCGCCGACACCGGGTAGGCCACCGGCACGACCCGGCTGCCCTGCGTCAGCGTTGCCGACACGTCGGCCGAGCGGCCGGCCTGCAACGTGGTCGGCGCGTTCAGCGTCAGCGCGTCGACGTGTGGCCGGATCTCCACCCGCACGTCAGCTCCCCGGACGCCCCACAACGACCAGCCGGTGAAGCCGCCGTCGGCCGGAGCGGTCGATGGGTTCTTGCCGGAGTTGCCGTTGACGACGTACGGCACGCCGTCGACCGAGGTCGCGTGGAAGGTGCCGACGTGAGCGCCGACGAACGCGGCCTGCTTGCCGGAGGTGTGCTCGAACCCGGCCAGCCAGTTCTGGATCGTCAATGCTTCCTTGCGGTCGGACAGCTGGCTCGCCTTGGCGGGCGTCGGGTCGTCCGGCGGTACGTGCTGCAGCACCACCACGGACTTCACCGAACGATCGCGAGCCGCCGCGTCGAGTTGGGTGCGCAACGTCCGCAGCTGCGTCCAGTCGCTCGCCCGGATCGAGATTCCGGAGCTGTCGAACGTCAGGAACCGCGTGCCCTTGTGGTCGAACACGTTCTGGGTCGCCCCGAACGCCGCCTTGAAGTTGTCCAGCGTTCCGGCGAACCGTTCGTGGTTGCCTGGCACGTAGTAGTACGGCAGCCTGCCCTGCAACTCCTCGTCGATCACCCGCCTGGCCAGCTCGAAGTCGGCGACGGAGGCCTCGTCGACCAGGTCGCCGTTGATGACCAGGAAGTCCGGGTGTTGCGCCAGCACCTCGCGCAGCGTACGCCTGGCCTGCTTGACGATGTCGCTGTCGGGACTGCGGGCAACGAACTGCGCGTCGGACATCACCGCGAAGCGCCATGACGAGTCGTCGAGCGTTCCGTCCTGCACCACAACGGGATCCTCGACCTTCGGTGCGGCCGGCACGTCGATCGACGGCGGCACCAGCGCGGTCAGCTGGTCGATCACGATGTCGCCCTGGTACTGCTTGGTCGCCACTGTCTCGGCGGAGTAGTAGCGCCGGAACGTCAACGGGTACTGCGTTCCGGCCGGTACGGGGAACTCCAGCTGCTGCCAGCCCGTACCCGTGAGATAGCCCGCACGGAACGCCGGCAGCAACGCACCGGTCGCGTCGTAGACCTGCATGCTGGCCCACTCGCCCTTGGCCGAGGAGTTCACCCACAGCCGCAACGCCCGCGGCTGCCCGGGAATGGCGAGGGTCTGCGTCGGCGTGGCGCCGCCGGTCCGGATCTCGGTGGTGCTCGCGAAGTCGTACGTCAGCCGCAGCCCGTTGCCTTCCTTGCCGGGCGCCGAGCTGACCGTGCCGGTCGCCCGCTCGCCGAAGAAGCTCCACTTCGACGCGTCCTCGAAGTCGGAGATCAGCACCTCCTCCAGGCCGACCGTGACGGGAACGACGGTGGCCAGCGAGCCGGCCTGGACGGTCACCAGCGAGCTGCCGGACGCCTGCTTGGCCGTGACGACGAACGTGCCGTTGGCGTCGGTCGTGATGTCGAGCAGCGAGGTGTCATAGCTGAAGGAGACCTCGGACGGCTCGAACGGAGCGCTGGAACCGGTCCGGTCGTACCCGAGTACGCCGAACGTCGACATCGCGCCGGAGCCGGTGAGCGTCACCTGCTCGGTCGTCGCGCCGATCCGGGTAGCCGGCTGCAGGACCGTGAGCTTGGCCGAGCCGTGCGCCTGCCCCTTGGATGCCGTCACGGTGGCCTGGCCGGGCCGGGTGGCCCGGAAGACCCCACTGCTGTTGACGGTTCCGG
The DNA here is from genome assembly GCF_054779015.1 of Flindersiella endophytica. NCBI lineage: Bacteria > Bacillati > Actinomycetota > Actinomycetes > Propionibacteriales > Nocardioidaceae > Flindersiella > Flindersiella endophytica. The sequence goes on along the minus strand of NZ_BAAGYY010000009.1, from coordinate 103,761 downwards.
CATCGCCCGACTCGGCCCACCGCGGGGTTCCGGCTGCCGGACCGTACGTCTCGTCGTAGCCGGCCGCGGTCAGCCGCCGGGAGAAGCCGGGGAAGACGCGTTCCGGTCGCGCCAGCGCGATCGTCGACGAGCCGGTGGCACGGGTCGGGTCCAGCGCGGTCTCCACCCAGAAGCCGGTGAGCCGTCCGCTGCCCTTCGGCGCGAACAGGCCGAGGCCGTTGGGATCGTTGCGTTCCCGCCCGTCGGACGGGACGTTCTCGACGCGGCCCGTGGTCGCGCCCGGCTTGCGCGCGATGATCGTCGTCGAGCCGCCGCCGTCGAGGTTGACCGCGTTGTACGCGCCGAGCTCGACCATCATCTGGGCCAGCTCGTCCAGCCCGAGCCCGTCGGAGAACGCGGGCTGCCGGCCGTCGGCCGTCAGCAGGAACATCTTCTTCCCGTCCTGGCTGAAGCCGACCGCCGTACGCGGCGCGGGCGGGATGTTGTTGCCCTGCGACGCCTGCTGCGCGACGCCGTTCACGACCAGCAGCTGCCGGCCGTTGATCGCCGCCTGGATGCGCGCGCCGTCGTCCGTACGTGCCTGGTAGTCGATCGACACCGGGTCGCCGACGGCCAGCTGGGCGAGCCGGTCCGCTCCCGCCTCGCGGCCGACCAGTACGAAGCCGTCGGAGGGGATCTCACCCTCGCCGGCGGCCTGCCGGACCGCCGTCACGTGGTTGTTCCGTACCTCGACCTCGGTCACCCGGGCCACGCCCTGGGTCACCCGGCACCGGCAGTACGTACCCCACACCGGCGTGAACGCCTCGATGCCGTCGGCCGGGAGCGCGGTCTTGTTCAAGCCGGTAAGGGGAGTCGACCCGCCCGGCAGTGTGATCGTGCCCTCGAAGAACACTTCACCGATCGAACCGATGCCGTCCGGCGTGAAGATGGCCGCGGACTGCCGCCAGGCGGGATCGGTGCCGGGCGACTGCAGCAGCTCGCCGTGCTTGATGCCGACGCCGAGGGGTGCGTTGGAGTTGTTGATGTCGAAGAAGTCGCCGTTCACGGCCGCGACCGCGCCGACGCGACTGGCCTGCGTGGAGATCGGCTCGCCGGCGGCGACGCGACCCGGGAACAGGTAGTCGACCGTCGCGCCCTTGGTGAGGTCGACGGTCAGACTGTCGGACTGCAGCCAGTTCGGCGTTCCGGAGTACGCGTCCGGGCCGTACCTGTCGAACGAGCGCAACGTGACGCCAGGTGCGACCGGGCGGCTCGCGGAGTAGGTCTCGAGCCGCGGCTCGACCGCCTCGGTCGTCGCGGCCCGCGTGCGCTGCCCGGTCGTGAGACCGTACAGCTCCGCGTCGGACGTGGAAGCCTGCGAGCTCGGCGGCACCGGAGCGGGTTGTGCAGGGGCCTGCCCGGCGCCTGCGGGCACTGGCACGGCGAGCGCGCCAAGCGTGGCGAAGGCGGCGCCGAATGCCAGGCGCCGCCACCAAACCGTACTAATGGTCATGCCGGATCCTTCGGTCGTTCGTCAAGCAGTCGTCAAGCAACCGTCAAGCAACCGTCAAGCAGGCTTGGCCTTTGTCGTTGCCCCAGGCCATGGCGACGAAGCAGAGCCGCTGCCCGGGCTGGGCTGCGGGCTGGATGTCGTCGAAGACGGGAACCTCACCCGGACCGAGCTGCTCGGAGCACTTGCCAGGCAGTGAATCCGCGGCGGCAACAATTGTCAACGCGGTCGACCGAACTGGACAAGAGTTTCGCCGGCCGTTCTCCCGGCCCCAACCAATTGGTCACGTCGACACGTCTTGAAAACCGGACACAAGTCTGCCAACGGAGGGGATTTCTGTGCGTTTCAAGAGAATCGCCGGTTTCGGCGCCACTGTCGCGCTCCTCGTCCTCGGTCTCAGCCCCTCGGGCTGGGCCGGACCCGGGGAAGGCACAGTCAACGGGATCGTGGCCGGTCAGCCGGGGACGCGGACCGTCACGCTGCTGACCGGCGAGCGGGTGGTCGTCTGGCCGGGCAGCTCGGGACAGGTCAGGGTGGTGGCCGCCAAGGGGCGCGAACGGATCGGATACCTCCGGTTCCAGACCGCCGGCCACACCATGGTGATCCCGAACGACGCTGCGCGCCTGGTCGCGTCCGGGAAGCTCGACGGCCGCCTGTTCGACGTCACCGAGCTGGTGCGGGCCGGGTACGACGACGCCAAACGGTCCGACATTCCGCTGATCGTCCGGCATCCCAAGCAGAACGGGAGAACCGCGCTGGCCGGCGTTCCGGTGTCCTCGCGGCGTGACCTGCCCGCGGTCGCGGGCTCGGCCGCCACGGTCGCCAAGCGCGACGCGACCAGCGCCTGGAACCGGTTGCGTACGGCCAGGAGCGTCGGCACCATCTGGCTGGACGGCAAGCGCCAGGTGTCGCTCGACGAGAGCGTCCCGCAGATCGGTGCCCCGGCGGCCTGGGAGCGCGGGCTGACCGGCGACGGTATCGACGTCGCCGTGCTGGACACCGGCATCGACACCACGCACGCCGACCTGGCCGGCAAGGTCACGGCGGCCAAGGACTTCACCGGTGAGGGCACCGACGACCTGTATGGTCACGGCACCCACGTCGCGTCGACCATCGCGGGCAGCGGCGCCGCGTCCGCCGGCAAGTACAGGGGTGTCGCGCCGGACGCGGAGCTGCTGAACGGCAAGGTCTGCGACGGCTTCGGCTCGTGTGAGGAGTCGTGGATTCTCGCCGGCATGCAGTGGGCCGCCGTCGAGCAGCACGCCAAGGTGGTCAACCTCAGCCTCGGCGGCACCGACACGCCTGGCGTCGACCCGCTCGAGGAAGCGGTCGGCACGCTCACCGAGCAGACTGGGACGCTGTTCGTGATCGCGGCCGGCAACCTGCTGCCCTGGGAGCAGAAGTGCAGGGTCAGCTCGCCGGCCAGCGCCGACGCGGCACTCGCGGTCGGAGCGGTCGACGGCGAAGAGGCGATCGCACGGTTCTCCTGCCCTGGCCCACGCGTCGGCGACAACGCGCTGAAGCCGGACATCACGGCTCCCGGCGTCGGCATCACGGCCGCGCGGGCGGCGAACGGGCAGCTCGGCGAGCCCGGTGAGGACTACGTGAGCCTGAGCGGCACGTCGATGGCGACGCCCCATGTCGCCGGCGCCGCCGCGATCCTCGCGCAGCAGCACCCGACGTGGACCGGTCCGCAGCTGAAGGCCGCACTGACCGGCACCGCCGAGCCGAACGCCGAGCTGAGCGCGTTCCAGCAGGGCGCGGGCCGGGTAGCCGTCGACCAGGTCATCGACGCCACGCTGGTCGCCGAGCCGTCCGGACTGGGCTTCGGAACGCAGCTGTGGCCGCACGCCGACGACACTCCGGTGAGCAAGCAGCTGACCTACCGGAACCTCGGCGACTCCGCCCTCACCGTACGACTCGCGGCCGAGCTCACCGGTCCGGACGGCAAGCCGGCGCCGGAGGGTGCGGTCGAGCTCTCCGCCACCAGCTTGACGATTCCGGCCGGCGGCAGTGCCCCGGTCACCGTCACGTCCGACACCGACCACGGCGGGCCGGACGGCGTCTACAGCGGGCGGATCACCGCGACGGCGGCCGGCCAGTCGGTCGGAACCCCTATCGGGCTGGAGAAGGAGGTCGAGAGCTACGACCTCACCGGTACGCTGACCGGCCCGGACGGCGGCCCGGCCGAGGGTCTGGACGTCGTCTACGGGCTCGACAACGACGTGTTCGAGCTCGTCGAGTCCGGGAGCGAGCCGTGGACGCTGCGGTTGCCCAAGGGGCGCTACGCCGTCGCGTCGTACCTCGACCTCGAGGACGGCGACGAGCTCTCCCACTACAGCGCGCTGCGGCCGCTGGTCCGGCTGGACCACGACGTGTCGGTGGCGCAGGACCTGCGTGCGGCCAAGCCGGTGTCGGTGCGCGCGGAGCGGGCCGAGGCCATGGTCGACGTCTACTCGGTGAACTATGTGCAGTACGGCTCGGGCGGCCGGCGGTTCGCCTCGTACAGCGGCCAGTCGCCAGGCGTCAAGATCTACACCGCACAGCTCGGCCCTCCGGTGCCGGGCAAGGAGCTGGTCAGCTGGCTCGACGTGCAGGGTGGCGTGCCCGGGCCGGACGGCGACTTCAGGAACACGCCGTACATCTACGCGCTCGGCTACACCAAGCAGGGCGCCTACTTCACCGGGCTCGACCGGGTCGTACGTGACCGCGACCTGGTCAAGGTCGTGCACGAGCAGGCAGCTCAGACCGAGGGACGCCTGGCGAACCGGGAGTTCTTCGGCTCGCCGGACGCCAACAGTGGCTCGTGGCTGTCGTTCCTGTACGACGACCTGCCCGGCCAGGTCACGGTGTTCCACACGCCCGACCAGCCGATGCGGTGGGCCGGCTTCGCCAGCCAGGGCAGGCTGGGCGAGGACGGCTGGTACGAGTCCGACCACTTCCTGCAGCAGGACTGGCGGACGTACCGCCCGGGCAGGACGTATCGCGAGCGGTGGAACGTCGCAGCATTCTCGCCACGGTTCACGCCGTACGTCTTCGAGCCGGTGGCGCCGCTCGGCCGCAACGGCGACACGGTCCAGGCCACGTTCATGCTGTTCGGAGACGGCAACGGGCACGGCGGCGACTCGATCGTCGACGACGGCTGGGAGCGGACGATGACCTGTGACGGCAAGCCGGCGAAGCTCGTGCTCGACTACGGCGTGCCGAGCTTCGGCCGGTACGCCGTGCCCGCGGAGCGGTCGCGTTGCAGCTTCGCGGTCTCGACGTCCAGGGAACAGATCGGCAACTCGGAGGTCTCGACCCGGCTCGCCGCCAAGTGGACGTTCGACACCGAGCACGTGCCGCTGACCGACCCGGAGACCATCGAGGGCTGGCGGCCGATTCCCGCGTGGGTGGTGGGCTTCGCGCCGAGCGTCGACGACCACAACCGCAACCACGAAGGGCCGGTGCAGTTCGTGCCGGTAGACGTGACGCCGAACCCCGGCTCGAAGGTCGGGACGTTGCGTGCGGTCGACGTCGAGGCCTCCACCGATGACGGTGTGAGCTGGTGGAAGGCGCCGGTGCTGCCGGTCGGCAACGGCAGGTACCTGGCGGTCGTCGCGACCGGGAACACGGCTGCGTCGTTCGTCTCGTTGCGGACGAAAGCCTCGGACAGCAAGGGCAACACGTACGAGGCGACGATCGTGCGGGCGTACGGGCTGAGCCGGTAGCGGCAGCTTGGTGCCGTTGCTCTGCCAATTCTCTTCGTTCGAGCCGAACATCTCAGCAACGAGTAACACCGGGGCTGGGAGGGGACATGCGGCTGCGACGAACGACGGTGTTGTGCGGGGCAACGGCACTGCTGCTGGCCGGTGGGTGGCCGGCGCTGGCTTCGGGCGGTCCGGATCCGGCGAGGGAGGGCGCCGGGTCGGGCGAACAGGTCACCGACCATCTCGTCCCGCGGGCGAAGCTGCTTCCGGCACGGCCGATGATCGAGGTGCAGGCGACCACGATCGCGCCGGGGATCGTGCACAGCCAGTACGACAACGGCGTCGACGAGGCCGACATCCTCGACGTCGACCTCAGCAATCCGGCCGTCGGCGTGACGTACACCTATCCGGGCACGGTCGCGGCGGCGACGGCGATGACCACGCAGGCCAAGCGGGTCGGGGCGATCGCCGCGGTCAACGGTGACTTCTTCGACATCGGCAACACCAACGCGCCGCGCGGGGTCGGCATCGACGCCGGCACGTTGCTGAACGCGCCCGCCTCGGGCTGGAACGAGTCGCTGGCGATCAGCGCGTCGGGTTCCGCCCACGTCGGGCGGCTCGTGCCGATCTTCCTGGACGCGGTGATCGGCTTGCCTGGCGGTGTTTCGCGGCCGGCGACGAAGCTCAACTCTCCTGGCATCCCGGTCGACGGGCTCGCGGTCTTCACGCCTGCCTGGGGATCGGCGAGCCGGGCGCTGACCGTGAGCGGCGGCGCGCGGATCCGCGAGGTGGAGGTACGAGCGGGCGTGGTGTCCGCGGTGCGTACCGCCGCAGGCTCGACCGCGATCCCGTCGAACGGTGTCGTGCTCGTCGGCCGCGAGGCCGGCGGCGACGCGCTGGCCGGCCTGCAGGTGAGCGACGCGGTGTCGGTGACGTACCGGCCGCGGTACACCGGCGCGGCCGCGGAGGTCGCGATCAGCGGAAACCTCGTCCTGCTTCGAGATGGCGTCGTCGACGTGCCGTCGCATCCGCGCAACCCGCGTACCGCCGTGGGCTTCTCGGCCGACGGGACGCGGATGTGGCTGGTGGCGCTGGACGGCCGGTCGACGACGAGCCAGGGCATGACGTACGCGGAGCTGGGTGCGTTCATGAAGTCGCTCGGCGCCGACGACGCGATCAACCTCGACGGCGGCGGCTCGACGACGATGGTCGCCAAGGCACCCGGCGAGGTCGAACTCTCGGTGCAGAACGTGCCGTCGGACGGCTCGCAGCGTTCGGTGCCGAACGGCTTCGGGCTCACCTCGACGGCGTTCCCGGCCGCGTGCGTGAAAGCGACGTTCGACTTCACGTCGTACCCGTCGTTGAGCTCCGGCGCCTCGGGCGCGCCGGTGCTGGCGCTGAACTGCCTGCTGAAGCTCCGCGGATCCCTGCCCGGCGTACCGGGATCGACCTTCGGTTCGGAAACCGAATCCGCTGTGCGGTCGTTCCAGCAGAGCCGTGGACTATCGGTGGACGGCGTGGCCGGCCGCGGCACCTGGACAGCCCTGCTTTCCCTCGGCTCCGCACCGACCTTGCGCAGCGGCTCCTCGGGGATCGCGGTGCGCCGGCTGCAGCGCGCGCTGACGGCAACCCTCGGCCGGACCGTGGGCGTCGACGGCGCCTTCGGCACCCAGACCGACACCGCCGTGCGGGACTACCAGCGCACCCGCGGTCTCGGCGTCGACGGCATCGTCGGCCCGGCGACCTGGGGAGCGCTGCAGGCCGGCCGCTAGCTGTATTCGGCTAGCCGGCGAAGTCGAGAGCGGGCAGGCCCTGGACACCCGGCTTGGCGCGGAACAGCGCGCCGGCCTGGGGCTGCTCGTCGTCCGCGAGGCCTTGGCGGGACGTGGTGATGTAGAGCTCGTCCAGGTCGGGGCCGCCGAAGGTGCAGGCGGACACCTGCCTGGCCGGCAGCCCGTCGATGACGCCGTCGAGCTTGCCGTCCGGGGTGTAGCGGTGCACCGCCGAGCCGCCCCACAAGGCGACCCAGAGGTAGCCCTGCCCGTCGACCGTCATGCCGTCCGGCGAGCCCTGGTCAGCCGGGATCGAGACCACCGTACGGCGGGAGTCGAGCACCAAGCCCGCTTCCGGCGACCAGTCGAACGCGTCGACGTTGTGCGTCGGGGTGTCGATGTAGTAAGCCACCGAGTGGTCCGGGCTCCACGCGAGCCCGTTCGAAATGGTCACACCGCTCAGCACCACCGCCGTCGAGCCGGACGGGTCGAGCTGGAACAGCGTGCCGGCGCCCGGCGTCGCGGCATACGCCATGGTGCCCGCCAGGAATCGTCCCAACGGGTCGGTGGCGCCGTCGTTCATCCGGATGCCGGTGTCGGACCACAGCTCGCCGAGGCCCCGCACCTCACCGGACGCGGAGACGAGCGCGAACTCGCGTTCCAGCGCGGCCACCATCCCGCCCGCGTGCTCACCCGCACGTGGCCGGATCACGCCGACGACCGTGCCGACGGGGAACCGCGTGATCGCGCCCGTCGTACGGTCGAACGCGAGCACGTCGCCCGCCAGCATGTCGACGAACCGCAGGCCGCCCCACGACTCCGACCACACCGGCCCCTCGCCGTGGTGCGCCTCGACAGCACTGACCTGTTCGGCTACGGCATCCGCCATCGCTGAGATCTCCTTGCTCTGTTGCCCGGACTACTCGGTCGGGTCCGTCAGCTGATGCTGCTCGACTATCCGCCCGACCAGTTCCCGAAACGGCTCGTGCGGCGACCGGAGGTACGGAGCGACCAGCTCGCGCAGCCGGGCGGCTGTGTCTTCGCGGCTCAGCAGGTCGTTGCCCGCGATCGCGAAGTACTGGCTGATCAACGTGGACTCGTCGCCTTCGTCGAGCCACTCTCGCTGGGTCGCCGCCGAAGGCAGCTGGACACCCATCGACGCGATCGCGCCGATCACGTCGTACGGAAGGTCGTCCGGCAGCTGGTCGTTGGCCGGCCAGTGGTCCTTCTCCAGCCCGGCCAGCAGCCCGGCGACGGCGGACCGGTCCGGCTCGGGCGGGTAGTCCACCTCCAGCGTGAGGTGGCAGCCCGCCCAGGAGTACTGGCAGTCGATCGTCACGAGCGAACGCGAGAACAACGTGTCCATCGAGGTGTACGGCGTGCTGAACGACTCGCCGGCGGCGTCGGTGTAGTGGCCGCTGTGCAGCGTCCACTGGTACATCGTGAGGAAGCCGTTGAAGATCAGCGCGCGCTCGAGCTCCACGACGTCCTCGATCGCCGCCTGTCAGAGCAGCCACTGTCGGCTCGACCGGCACCTCGACCAGCGGTACGGATCCGCCGAGCGAGGTCGTGGGATTCTCGACGTTCGGCGACAGGGGTTCTTCGAAGGTGTCGGCGAACCGTGCGTACGGGACGTCGGGTTCACCGGCGCGCAGCAGCAGCCCGATCCCGCGGCCGGTCGCGGCGCCGAACTCGCCGATGGCACCGATCCGGATCAGGGCGGCGTCGGAGATCTCGGCGTCGGCCGGCAGGAAACGGAATCCGAGCGCGGCCAGCTCGTCGGAGCCGGCGAGAACCGAGTGCCACCGCGGAAGGGCCATCGCACGATCCAACCACAGGCGCCGATGTCGCGGGGTACTAGAACCGGGGGTGCCGGTGCCGCTCGACGACCGGGACCAGGGCCCTTTCCAGCGTTGGCCGCAACCGGTCGACGAACGTCTTGGTCAGGTGCGAGGTCTGCCGATAGACCAGCAGGCCGTCGCGTACGGCCGGGCAGCGCGAGCCCTCGCAGATCGCGTCGTTCAGGTCGACGACCGACACGCCTGGCACGGCCTTCGCCGCCGTCAGCAACGAGAAGGCGGCACCAACGCGTTCGGCGGGTGCGCGGTCGAACGTGCAGGCATCGGGATCGGCGCGATGCTCGTCCACACAGGAGTACGTCGAGGCGGTCGGCGGGTGCGGGTTGTCCTGCACCACCGCGATCGTGACCCCTGCCCGGGTAAGCCGCGTCCAGTGGTCGCGCAGTCCACGGATCATCGCGGCAGGGCTGCTGCCCTTGGCCGGGTCGGTGGGATCGTCGAGCGCGTCCGGCTTGTGCTGCGACGTGACCACGACGTCCGGCGGGTCGGCCAGCAGCGTGGCGAGAACGTTCCGGTTCCACTTCGTGCAACTGACGAACGGCCCGCCGTCCCCAGGGTCGACGATCGTCGCGGCGGCGAAGGGGCAGGCCGACTTGGTGTAGGTCCGGATCCGCCAGCCGTGGGTTTCGCCGATCCGGTCGAGCGCCGAGATCCACTGCAGGACCTTGGAGTCGCCGACAACCGCGACGTCGTAGCGGCCGGCCGGATCGCCGTACGTGCAGGAGACCGGCTCGGCGGACTCGCCGTTGACCTGGCAGCCACGGGCGTAGGAGTCCGGTACGTCCTTGGTGGCGGCCAGCGGGTCGGGTGTGATGCCGGGGGCGATCTGCCGGACGGCGATGACGGCGACGAGCAGCAGTCCGGTCGCCGCGCCGGCCAGCGTGAGACCGGCGCCGACGCCGAGCGCCCGGCCCGGCCGCCGGACCAGTGCGCGGTGGAAGCGGACGGGGTTCTCGACCAGCTTGTGCGTCAGCCAGGCAGGAACGAACGACAGCGTGACCACGGCCAGCCCCTGCCAGGGCTCGAGCTCGCCGAAGTACGCGGCGGCGAACACGACCATCGGCCAGTGCCACAGATAGAGCACGTACGAAAGCCGGCCGGTGAACTGGAACGGCCGCAGGCCCAGCAACACCGCCGGCCCGTGGCGCGGGCTCGACGACCCGGCCAGGATGACGGCGGCCGTGCCGAGCGTCGGCAGCAGGGCCGCGTAGCCGGGCCAGGCCGTGAGCGGCGAGAAGCAGAACGCGGAGACGGCGACGCCCGCGAGCCCGACCCAGCCGACGCCGGCCGCGACGGCAGGAGGGAGTCGCACCTCCCGGGCGGCGAGCAGTGCCGCGCCCGCGCCGACGGCCAGCTCCCAGAGGCGCGTCGTCGTGACGAAGAACGCCACGGCCGGCTGCTGGGCGCTCAGGTGGACCGACCAGGCCAGCGACCCGCCCCCGATCACCGCGAGTCCGATCGCCCGGCCCCGGCCCGGGCCACGCCGGCCGCCGGGGAAGAGCTTGGCCAGCAGGAGCAGGAGCAGCGGCCAGAGCAGGTAGAACTGCTCCTCGACCGCCAGCGACCAGAAGTGCTGCACCGGCGACACGATCGAGTCCTCGGCGAGGTAGTCGACCGAACGGCCGGCCAGCCGCCAGTTGACGACGTACCCCGCGGCCGACGCGATGTCGCCGCCCACCTCCGACCAGCGGACGGCAGGTAGCACCACGACCGTCGCGATGCCGGTCGCCAGCAGCACCACTGCGGCGCTGGGCAGCAGCCGCCGGGCGCGGCGGGCGTAGAACGCGAGCAGCCCGATCCGGCCGGTGGCGTCGAGCTCCCTGGTCAGCAGTCCGGTGATGAGGAAGCCGGAGATGACGAAGAAGACGTCGACGCCGACGTATCCGGCCGGCAGGAACGGCAGGCCCGCGTGGTACAGCAACACCAGGCCGACGGCGATCGCACGTAGGCCCTCGACGTCGGCCCTGGTTCGCCGGGCGTTCGGCTCGGGCTGCACCCGCTCAGGTTAGAGCCGGGCCTTAATGCGACTCCCGTGGGATCTGAGCACCGCGGCCGCCGCGGAGGAAGTCGAAGTCGGCGCCCTCGTCGGCCTGCAGGACGTGCTCGGTGTAGAGCCAGGCGTACCCGCTGGTGTGCTCCGGGTCGGGTGCCTTCCACTCCGCCCGCCGCCGTTCCAGCTCCTCGTCGGACACCAGCAGCGACAGCGACCGCGCGGGTACGTCGAGCTTGATCCGGTCGCCCGTACGCACCAGCGCCAGCGGCCCGCCCAGCGCCGCTTCGGGCGCGACGTGCAGCACCACCGTGCCGTAGCCGGTGCCGCTCATCCGGCCGTCGCAGATGCGGATCATGTCGGTGACGCCGGCCCGCAGCAGCTTGGCGGGCAGCGGGACGTTCGACACCTCCGGCATGCCCGGGTAGCCCTTCGGCCCGGCGTAGCGGATCACCAGGATGTCCGACGCGTCGACGTCGAAGTCGGGGTCGTCGGCGACTTCGTGGTACGCCTCCGGCGAGTCGAACACCAGCGCCCGACCCTCGTGCCGCAGTAGCTCGGGCGTCGACGCCGACCGCTTGATGACCGCACCGCCGGGCGCCAGGTTGCCGTGCAGGACGGCGGTTCCGTTGTCGGCCGGCTGGAACGGCGAGGCCAGCGGCGTGATCACGTCGGTGTTCCAGTTCTCGGCGTCTGCCACGTTCGCGCCGATGCCCTGGCCCGTCACCGTGATCTGCGAGTCGTTGAGCAGGCCGGCGTTCGAGAGCTCCTTCAGCACGACCGGCAGCCCACCGGCGTAGCAGAAGTCCTCCATGAGGTACTTGCCCGACGGCATCAGGTTGACCAGCGTCGGCACCGGCTTGGCCAGGACGTCGAAGTCGTCGAGGTTCAGCTCCACACCCAGCCGGCCGGCGATGGCCGTCAGGTGGATGATCGCGTTCGTCGAGCCGCCGATCGCCGCGTTGGCGCGGATCGCGTTCTCGAACGCCTCCCTCGTCATGATCTGGCTCGGCCGCAGGTCCTCCTCGACCATCGCGACGATCCGCTGGCCCGCCGAGGCGGCGACTTCGTAGCGCCGCGCGTCGACCGCCGGCCAGGTCGCCGACCCCGGCAGCTGCATGCCGAGCGCCTCGGCGACGCAAGCCATGGTTGACGCGGTGCCCATCGTCATGCAGTGCCCGTTGGAGCGTGCCATGCACCCTTCGGCGAAGTAGCACTCCTCCTGGGTCATCTTGCCGGTCTTGAGGTCTTCCTCGAACTTCCAGACGTGGGTGCCGGAGCCGACGTCCTCGCCGCGGAACTTGCCGTTCAGCATCGGACCGCCGGTCACCATGATCGCCGGCAGGTCGACCGACGACGCTCCCATCAGCAGGCCCGGCGTGGTCTTGTCGCAGCCGGACAGCAGCACAACACCGTCGAGCGGGTTGGCCCGGATCAACTCCTCGGCCTCCATCGCCAGCAGGTTGCGGTAGAGCATCGCGGTCGGGCGCATCAGCGACTCGCCGGTCGCGAGCGCCGGGAACTCCAGCGGGAACCCGCCGGCCTGCCACACGCCACGCTTGACCGCCTCGGCCACGCGATGCAGGTGGGCGTTGCACGGTGCCAACTCCGACCACGTGGTCGCGATACCGATCACCGGCCGGCCGTCGAACACGTCCGGCCCGAAGCCCTGGTTGCGCATCCACGACCGGTGCGCCATCCCGGAACGTCCGGTCGCGCCGAACCACGCCTGACTTCGGCGATGGTTGGGCCAGTCACGCGATCCGTACGTGGTCTTGGTCGCCGGCTTGGCGTCCGGCTCCCCGCTGCCTGTGGTGTTACTCACGGCTGTCCTGTCCCATCGCCTGCGTTAGTCCGCATTTACGCAGAGTGCCCTATCGCCGTGTCCGGTTCCGGACGGCCCCGATGCCGTGCGTCAGGACACCCTGACGGATAGCGTTCTCTCCAGTTGCGACAGCATAGACATCTGATGTCGAAGAAGACACGGGAATGTCACGCACCGGCCAGCAGGGAACTGGGCAGCGCTGGGCGCAGGCAGGAAGAGGGTCGGGGAGGACGAGTGAAAGAACAGCGCGTCCAGAATCGGGGGGACAGAAGGAGCACGGGTCACGCCCGAGCGTCCGTGAGCATGTCCGTGTACGGGTAGACGTGCACGAGCGCACACCGTCGCCGTACCGCGACGTCAGGTTCCTCGGATACATCCTCGCGCGCGGCCTCAGCGTGGTCGGCGACAACATCTGGTGGGTGGCCGTCGGGTGGGCCGCGGCCCAGCTCGGCGACCCGAGCCTCACCGGCGTGGTGCTCGCCGCGGCAGGCGTACCCAGGGTCCTGCTGATGCTGTTCGGCGGCGCGCTCTCCGACCTGCGCGGAGCTCGGCCGATCATGCTGCTGAGCGACTTCGCCGCCGCTGTCGCGGCCGCGATCGCCGCGGTGGTGGCGCTCGGCCAGGACGAGGTCGGTGCCTGGCTGCTGATCGGCATGGGCATCGTGTTCGGCACGATCGACTCGTTCTACCTGCCCGCGGCCAACTCCTACCTCGCCACGTTGCTTCCGCAGGACCGGCTGGCCCGGGGCGCCACGATCCGGCAGTTCACCAACGGGCTGGCCAACGCCGGCGGCCGCAGCCTCGGCGGCATCCTGGTCGCGCTCGGCGGGTTCAGCCTGGCCGCGTTCACCAACGCCGCGTCGTTCTTCGTCTGCTTCGTCATCCTGGTCTTCGTCCGGCCGCGGCGGGAGCTGCCGAAGCCGCCGGCGTCCACCTCGGTCCGGCAGGCGCTGGCCGAGGGTCTGCGGTACGTCGCCGCGACGCCGCTGATCCGCGGCCTGGCCGGACTGGTGCTGATCCTGAACGCGGTCACGACGCCGGTCACGACCGTCGGCCTGGCGTTACGCGCCGAGCCGGCCGGCTGGGGCTCGCAGGGGTACGGCCTGGTCGCCGCGTTCCTCGGCGTCGGCGGGCTGGTCGGCAGCTTCATCGGCTCGGTGGTCCGGCCGCCGACCCGGGCCGGGCTGGCCGTCGGGTTAGGTGCGCTGACCGGCGTCGCGCCACTCGCGATCGTCGCCGTCGGCACGTCGCTTCCGTGGGTCTGCGTGGCGACCGGTCTGTGGACGGCGTGCACGGGCTACGTCAGCTCGATCCTGGCCGCGATCCTGCTGACGTCGACCAAACCCGAGGTTCTCGGCCGCGTGCAGAGCGTCGTGACCATGTTGGCCAACGCCGTGACGCCGGTCGCCAACGCGCTGTTCGGCGTGCTGGTCGGAGTCTTCGGGCTGAACTGGGTCGGCGTCGGATGTGTGATCGCCTTCGTCGCGACCGTCGCGTGGATCCTGGCCTCCCGCGAGATCCGGGACGCGCGCCTGCCCTCAGGCGACGGGGCCGAAATCGGACGGTGAAGCCCGTTCGCCCGCACCTACTAGTCCGTCGCTCATGGAGAGCGCTGGTTAAGCTCGCGGCGCATCCGCGCCGCGCTGGCGGTGCCGCGGCCCGAAGATCGTGTCGGGCATACGGGCGAGGGTTGCGGTGCCGTCAGCGTGGATGCGGGGCGTCGCGAGTCAGGCGATATCCATGAGCGACGGGCTAGGGTCGGTGGGGGACCGCGTGAGCGCGCGAAGGGAGCAGGACAGGTGCAGATAGTCCGGTACGCAGATCGGCGCAAGCAACAGGTGACGGTGGGGGTGCTCAGCGACGACGGCGCCACGATCACCGAACTGTCCGTCGCCGGGAGCATCTCGAACCTCCTGCGGTTGTCCGTCGCGGAGCTCGAGGCGCTGGTCGCCGAAACGGTGAAGTCCGGCGACTCCGTACCCTCCGACCAGGTGTTGCTCCTGCCGCCGGTCGACGGCGCGACCGAGGTCTGGGCGTCGGGTGTCACCTACGAACGCTCGATGGCCGCGCGGGTCGAGGAGAGCACCGAGAAGTCCGTGTACGAACGCGTCTACGACGCCGAGCGGCCGGAGCTGTTCTTCAAGTCCGTCGCCTGGCGCGTCGTCACCGACGGCGAGCCGATCGCGATCCGCGACGACTCCGGGCTCGACGTGCCCGAGCCCGAGCTCGGCCTGGTGATCAACTCCCGCGCCGAGATCGTGGGCTATGTCGTCTGCAACGACATGAGCTCGCGCTCGATCGAAGGCGAGAACCCCCTCTACCTGCCGCAGGCCAAGGTTTACGCCGGCAGCTGCGCGATCTCGTCCGGCATCCGGCCGGTCTGGGAGGTCGCCGACGCCCGTTCGCTCGACATCGAGCTGACCGTGCACCGCGACGGAAAGCCTGCCTGGCAAGGCGAAACCTCGACCGCGCGGATGAAGCGGCCCTTGGACGAGCTGGTGGCTTACCTCTTCCGCGGTGAGTCGTTCCCCGAGGGAGCGTTTCTCGCCACCGGGACGGGAATCATCCCCGAAATGAGCTTCACGCTGGCCGCCGGCGACCGGGTCGACATCGAGATCGCCTCGGTCGGCACGTTGTCCAACCCGGTGGTCGCGGGCAAGGCCGCTCTGGCCTGGCTCGCCGACGCCGTGTCCGATCCCTTTGTCCGGGAGACTGTTCGATGACCGCAACCACACCAGCCACCACGCCCGAGGAACTGGAGAGCATCCTCGCGGCCGCCCACGCCGCGGCTCGTCCGCTCGGGGCGCTGCGTCCTTCCCAGCGCGCCGTTCTGCTGCGCACCGTCGCCGACCAGTTGGACGCAGCCGCCGACGAGCTGGTTCAGCTCGCGATGGCCGAGACCCACTTGCTCGAAGGCCGGCTGCGCGGCGAGCTGACCCGCACGACGTTCCAGCTGCGGCTGTTCGGCGAAGTGCTCGAGGAGGGCTCCTACCTCGAGGCGACGATCGACCACGCGGATCCGTCGTGGGGGATGGGGCCGCGGCCCGACCTGCGCCGGATGCTCGTGCCGCTCGGGCCCGTGGTCGTGTTCGCCGCGAGCAACTTCCCGTTCGCGTTCAGTGTGGCCGGCGGTGACACCGCGTCGGCGCTGGCCGCCGGATGCCCGGTGATCCTAAAGGCACACTCGGGTCACCCAGCGCTGTCGGTGCGTACCGGCGAGATCGTCCGGGCCGCGCTGGCGGGCGCCGGCGCGCCGGCCGGCTCGTTCGCGGTCATCACCGGCACCGAGAACGGCTCGACCGCTCTGAAGGACCCGCGGGTGAAGGCCGGCTCGTTCACCGGCTCGATCCCGGGCGGGCGCGCGCTGTTCGACGTGGCGTCGTCGCGGCCCGACCCGATCCCGTTCTACGGCGAGCTCGGCAGCCTCAACCCCGTGTTCGTGACCGAGGGCGCGGTGAAGGCGCGTGGCGACGCGATCGCCTCGGGCTTCGTCGGCTCGTACACCCTCGGCGTCGGGCAGTTCTGCACCAAGCCCGGGCTGCTCTTCCTGCCGGCAGGGCACGGGCTCGAGTCGGCGATCGCCGCCGCCGCGCAGGAGATCGGGCCGGCGTCGCTGCTCAACCCCCGGATCGGCAAGGGCTACAACGAGGAGCTCGCGAAGCTCTCCGCCGCCGACGGTGTCGAGGTGCTGGTGCAGGCCGCCCCGGCCGACGGGCTGTCGGTCGCGCCGACGCTGCTGAAGACGACCGTCCCGGCGCTGCTCGAGCGCTCCGACGAGCTGCTGCAGGAGTGCTTCGGCCCGACTTCGTTCATCGTCGACTACAACAGCCTCGACGAGGCGGTCGCGGCGGCGGCCGCGTTCGAGGGCAACCTCACCGGCACGCTGCACGCCGAGGTCGAGGAGGCCGACGCGGTTGCGCCAGTGCTCGAGGTGCTGCGCGAACGCGTCGGGCGGGTGCTGTGGAACGGCTGGCCGACCGGCGTCTCGGTGACGTACGCGATGCAGCACGGCGGCCCCTGGCCCGCCACGTCGGCGTCGATCCACACCTCGGTCGGCACGACGGCGGCGCGCCGCTTCATGCGGCCGGTGAGCTACCAGGACCTGCCCGAGGCGCTGCTCCCGGAGGCCCTGCGCGAGGGCAACCTGCTCGGCATCGTCCGCCGGATCGACGGCAAGCTCGTCGTGTGAGCCAGCCATCCCCCGCCTGCCGCGAATGACCACGTTAACCACGTAATTGGCGGGTTAACCACGCCCCGGGGCGTGGCGAAGCACCTATTAGCGTGGCGAAGCACGCGGCCGGGATCGGTCGTGGCGTCGATTCTGCGGTGGTGAATCGTTAAACTAGTCCGTATGGGCGTCGATCGCGAGCGGGAAGTCACGATTCGCGACGTCGCGCTTCTCGCGCAGGTCTCGGTCACGACCGTCTCCAACCTGCTGAACGGCCGCGACCGGCGGATGCGGCCTGAGACGCGCGACCGCGTCACGGCGGCGATGACGGAGCTCGGCTTCCGGCCGAGCCGGCTGGCGCGGCAGCTGCGCACAGGGCAGGGCGGGATCGTCGGGCTGGTGGTGCCGTCGGTCGCCAACCCGTTCTGGGGTGGCTTCGCCAGAGCGGTCGAGGCCGAGGCGCTCACCCACGGGCTGCAGGTCCTGCTCTGCAACAGCGAACGCGACCCCGAGCGCGAGCAGGCCTATGTCGACGAGCTGTGGGCGACCGGCGTACGAGCGGTCGTGCTCGGCAGCTCGCCACTCAAACTCGACCACCTGCAAACCGCCCTCGACCGGGGGCTGCGCCTGGTCGCCGTCGACCGGGAGCCCCAGCCCGGCGATCCATCCACGTTGTGCAGCGTCAGCATCGACAACGAGGCCGGTGCGCGGACGGCGACCGAGCATCTGCTCGAGCTCGGACACCGCCGGATCGGCTTCCTGACCGGGCCGGTCACGACGATCAGCCGGCGCCGGCGGCTGGCGGGTTACCAGACCGCGTTGACGCAAGCCGATCTTGACATCGACGAGCGGCTCGTCTGGGAAGGCGGCGTCAGCGACTACGGCGGCGCGGAGAGCGCCGAGCTCGGGCGTACCGGCATGGCTGCGTTGCTCCGGCTGGACGATCCGCCGACCGCGGTCGTCACGGTCAACGACATGTATGCCATCGGCGCCTGCACGGCCGTTCGCGACGCCGGCCTGGAGGTGCCGGACGTGTCGGTGGTCGGCTTCGACGACATCGTGCTGGCCGCCCTGCACAACCCGCCGCTCACCACCGTACGCCAGCCGCTCGGCGAGCTGGCCCGCCTCGCGATCGAGCTGCTGCGCGCCGGCGCGGCGGCATCGCAGGTGGTCCAGCCGGAGCTGGTGATCCGCCAATCCACGAGGAGGGTGCATTGAGCTCAGCCACCAATCCCATGGTCCTGTTCACGAAACTGTTCGGGCAACGTGACCCGGGCGAGATCGGCCGGGTCGCGGCCGAGCTCGGCTTCGACGGCATCGATCTGCTCATCCGTCCGGGCTGCACGATAGATCCGGCCGAGGCGAGCCGGATTCCCCAGCTGGTGAAGGAGTTCCGGGCATCCGGGCTGTCGGTGCCGATGGCGACGACCGACCTCACCGACGTCAACGCCTTCCCCGTCGACGGGGTGTTCGGTGCGTGCGCAGAGGCTGGGATCGGCCTGATCCGGCTCGGCTACTGGACCTACGACGGCACGCGGCGCTACGCCGACCTCCGGGCCGAGGCGCGCGCCCACCTCGCCGAGCTCGCCGGCGCGGCCGGGCGGTTCGGCGTCCGGCTGGCGATCCAGCTGCACGGCGGCACGATCCACTCCTCCGGCGCACTCACCTCGGCACTGCTCGAAGGCCACGACCCGGCGCTGCTCGGCGCGTATCCCGATCCGGGCAACCAGGCCGTGCAGGACGGCCGCGAGGACTGGCGGTTGACGTTCGACGTGCTCGAACCCTGGCTCGCCTGTGTGGGCGTGAAGAACGGCGGCTGGGCCCGGCAGGCGACCGGCTGGGAGTCGGAGTGGCTCGGCCTCGCCGATGGCATGGTGCCGTGGCCCGCCATCCTCACCCACCTGCGGCGCACCGGGTTCACCGGACCGCTGTCGTTCCACAGCCACTACACCTGGCCGTACGACAAGGTGCTCGAGCAGACCGGCGCCGACCTGACCTATGTACGCGATCTGCTCGGGAGCAGCCGATGAGCCTGACATCCCTTACCGGCAAGGTGGTCCTGGTCGCCGGAGCCAGCAGCGGCATGGGCCGGGCGACCGCGCTCGCCGCCGCCGAGGCCGGTGCCGACCTCGTGTTGTTCGCCCGGCGGGCAGACGAGCTGGCACTCACCGAGGAGGCGGTCCGCGCGACGGGCAGCAAGGCGGTCTCCGTCGCCGGTGACGCGACCGACGCCCGAGCCGTCAAGCAGGCGGTGGACGCGGCGATCGACACGTTCGGCCGGCTGGACGTGCTGGTCAACAGCGTCGGTACGAACATCCGCGAGCGCGCGCTCACCGAGCTCACCGCCGAAGGCTGGAGCGAGCTGCTCCACGTCAACATCAACTCCGCGTTCGTGCTGACGCAGGCGGTGCTGCCGGTCTTCCGCCGGGCGGGCGAGGGCCTGCTGATCCACTACTCGTCGTCCGCCGCCAAGCGGCCGGACGCCTCGGGCGCCGGATACCAGGTGGGCAAGGCCGGCGTCGCCGCGCTCGCACACGCGACGATGGAGGAGGAACGCGCCAACGGAGTCCGCGTGACGGTCATCTATCCCGGCTTCACCGACACGGCGCTGGTGTTGAAGCGGCCCACGCCGCCGACCGCGGAGATGCTCGCGAACGCCTTGTGGCCCGAGGACATCGCCCAGATGTGCGTCGCCGTCATGCAGCTGCCGGCCCGGGCGCACGTACCCGAGCTGCTGCTCTACCCCACTCACTCCTGACGAAGGTTGGAACATGCGCCCCCGCGTTGCCGTACTGCTGTCCGAGCCGACTCGTCGAATGGTGCTGTCCGAGGCCGCGGAGGAGCGGCTCGCCGAAGTGGCGGACGTCCGGTTCGCGTCGGGTGAGCCCGGCGGCTGGGACCTGCCCGAGCTGGTACGAGGCGCGATCGCCTGCCTGTCCGGCTGGGGAACTCCGCCGCTGTCGGCCGAGCTGCTCGCCGCCCGGCCGGAGCTGCGGTTGGTCGCGCACACCGCGGGCAGCATCCGCCGGCTCGTTCCGCAGGAGCTGGTCGGGAAGCGGGTCGTGGTCTGCCAGTCGGCGGCCGTGATCGCGGAATCCGTTGCGGAGCTGGTGATCCTGCAGATGCTGTCGTCGATCCGCGAGCTGCACCTGCACGACGCCGGCCTCCGCGCGGGCGAGTCCTGGTCGGTGTTGCGCGAACGGCATCCCGGCCGGTTGCTCGGGGCGCAGACCGTCGGTGTGATCGGTGCGAGCCGAACCGGCCGGGCGGTGATCGGCCTGCTCCGGGCGTTCGGCTGCCGTGTGCTCGTCGTCGATCCGCTGCTCGACGAGCCGACGGCGAACGAGCTCGGCGTCGAGCTGGTGACACTGCCGGTACTGCTCGAGAGCAGCGACGTGGTGACGCTGCACGTACCGCTCCTGCCGGAGACCGAGAACCTGCTGGGCGCCGGCGAGCTCGCACGCCTACGCGACGGCGCGCTCCTGGTGAACAGCGCACGTGGCGGCCTGATCGAGCCGGAGGCGTTGCTCGCGGAGCTGCGGAGTGGCCGGATCAAGGCCGCGCTCGACGTCTTCCCAGCGGAACCCCTGCAGCCCGACAGCGAATGGCGCCGCCTGCCTGGGGTTTTGATCTCTCCGCACGCGGCCGGGCACACGGTGGAGTCGCATCGGATGCAAGGTGACGCGATGGTGCGGGAGATTCGACGGTTCGTGGCGGGAGAGCCCCTGCAGTACGAAGTCGCGGCAGAGATGGTAACTGTATTAGCTTGATTGGCTTGCTGCCACGGGGGGCCACGAGGAGGAACGAATGTCGATCGACCTGCGAGGCAAGACCGCGCTGGTCACAGGTGGCGCGGTCGGGATCGGTCGCGGCGTCGCGCTCGCGCTGGCCCGGGCGGGCGCGGACGTGGCGTTCACCTACCTCCGTAGCGATGCCACCCAGACCGGCCAGGAGATCTCGGCACTCGGCCGCCGGTGCGCGGCGTACGCCATGGACGCGACCAACAGCGGACACGTCGAGTCCGCGATCGGACGGGCCGCCAAGCGGCTCGGCGGCAAGTTCGACATCCTCGTCAACAACGCCGGCGGGCTGGTCGGTCGCACGCCGATCGCCGAGATGTCCGACGAGCACTGGTACCAAGTCATCAACCTCAACTTGACGAGCTGCTTCCTGTGCAGCCGGGCGATCCTGCGTTACATGCCGCCGGGCGGGCGGATCGTCAACATCTCCTCGCTGGCCGGCCAGAACGGCGGCGGGCACGGCGCGGCGGCCTATGCCGCGGCCAAGGCCGGCGTCCACGGCTTGACCAAGGGCATGGCCAAGGAGCTCGGCCCGCTCGGGATCACGGTCAACGCCGTGGCGCCCGGGCTGATCCTCGACACGCCTTTCCATCCGCAGCACACGCCGGAGGCCGACCAGCAGGCGACGATCGAGTCGACCCCCTTGGGGCGCGCGGGCTATCCCGGAGACGTCGCCGGTGCGGTGCTCTACTTCGCGTCCGACCTCGGCTCGTTCGCGACGGGCACGGTCATCGACCTCAACGGCGGAACCTACTTCGCCTGAGTCCCGGCTTCGAGATGAGGCCGGCCCTCTAGGGGTAAGTAGGGGCCATGGAACTCATCTCTCCCGAGGTCGTCGAGGCCGCCCTGCGGACACTGCACACGCAGATCAAGCCGATCACCGACGGCACCGTGTGGGATCACATTCCCGAGCTCGCGTCGGCCGACCCCGGCAGTTTCGGGCTGGCCATCGTCGGCATGAGCGGGCGTCGCTATCACGCCGGCGACGCGATGGAGACGCTGACGATGCAGTCGGTCTCCAAGCCGTTCGTCTACGCGCTCGTGCTGGCGAAGCTGGGCGCGGAGGTGGTCGATCGCTGGGTCCGCGCCGAGCCGAGCGGTGACGCGTTCAACGCGATCAGCCTGGAAGCCGAGACCGGCCGCCCGGCGAACGCGATGATCAACGCCGGCGCCATCGTGGTGAGCGGGCTGGTGCCCGGAGCCACCCAGGACGAACGCTTCGAGCGGATCCTCGACTGGTTCAGCGCGTGCGCGGGCCGCAGGCTTCGGATGGACGAGGCGGTCTACGCCTCGGAGCTTGCGACCGGCGACCGCAACCGGGCGCTGACGTACCTGATCCGCAGTCTCGGCGCGCTGCCCGGCACCGGGCTGGACGCACTGGACCTCTACCTCCGCCAGTGCGCCGTCCAGGTGACCACGTGCGACCTCGCGGTGATGGCGGCGACGCTGGCCAACGGCGGCGTCAACCCCGTCACCGGCGAGGCTGTGATGCCCGAGCCGGTGACGGTGCAGACCATGGCCGTGATGGCGACCTGTGGCATGTACGACGGTGCCGGCGACTGGCTGGTCCGGGTCGGGCTGCCCGCCAAGAGTGGCGTGTCCGGCGCGGTGCTGGCAGCCTGCCCGGACCGCTTCGGTGTGGCGGTCTACAGCCCGCCCCTGGACAACGTCGGCAACTCCGTGCGGGCCGTCGCGGCGTTGCGCGAGATGTCGGAGAACTACGGCCTGCACATGCTGCACAACCCCGCTCGGGCAGGGGATTGAGCAGGTTCGAGTCAGCCGCCGCCGAAGAGCTTCGCTCCCTGCTGGTAGATCGTGATGACGGCGAGCGTGCCGTAGAACAGGACCGCCAGCCCGATCACCACCGTACGGAACGTCCTGATCCGGATCTGCGGCATCAGCGCCCGCTTGTTCATCCAGATCAGCAGCACGCCGTAGATCGCCATCATCGTCCCGCTGACGCAGGAGGAGATCACGAGCAGCACCAGTGGCTGGTCGACGCCGATCAGCAGCACGAAGATGCCGAACGCCACCAGTCCCCAGACCAGCCAGAAGTAGATCCGGCTCTCCGAGATGCCCCTGCCACGAAGGTAGACCGTGGCCAGCAGGTCGGAGGCGAGCCGGCTGGTGTAGTCGATGATGCCCATCGCCGCCGCGAAGAGGGAGTAGGCGCCGATGACCCAGAACAGGTAGCCGAACCACGGTGCGACCGACTGCTTCAGCGCCTCACCCTCAACCCCGAGGAAGTCGATGGAGTTCTCCAGCCCGCTCTTGCCGTACACGGTCGAGAACGCCAGCATCGACATGAAGCCGATCGTGAAGCAGGTGATGAGGACGAACGTCGCGGCTTGCTCGACGTTGGCGAACCGCCACCAGCGCCGCCAGTTCTCCATGTTCTGAGCCGTGGGAGCGAAGGCGTATCCGGTCGACGGCGCGGCGACCGCTTCGTTGGTGACCGGGCTCACCAGCCGCGGAACGTACTTGCCCATCCCGAAGCTCTTGTCGCGGATCCAGTTGCTCTGGCAGAGGTTCTGGCCACCGCCGGCACCGGCGTAGGCGATCGCGCCGAGCATCAGCGCGAACTCCAGGTCGGGGATCCGGCCGAAGTGCGTCACGGCGTCGCCCAGCGAGCGCCAGGTGTCGGCGTTGATCGCGAAGACGATGGCGATCAGGAGGAACACCACGATCGCGGCGACCTTGACGAAAATGACGCGTTCCAAGGCGTTGTAGACGATCGGCGCGAGCGTCAGGACGGCGCCGCACGCGAGCAACATGACGACCGCGATCGCCGCGACGTTGCCGCCGCCGAAGATGTAGGTCACCATCGTGGCCGAGCTGGTCGCCCAGCCTGGCCACATGTTCGCGAAGTACGTCAGCACCGCGAAGACCAGGCCCCAGTGTTTCCACAAGCGGCTGAAACCGGTGAGCGCGGTTTCGCCCGTGGCCAGGGTGTAGCGCTCGATCTCCATGTTGAGGAACCACTGCGTGATAACGCCCAGCACAGCGCCCCAGAGAAACACCATGCCCACCTGGGACGCGATGTAGGGCCAGAGAATGAACTCGCCGGACGCGAGCCCGACGCCCGCTCCCACCAGGCCCGGCCCGATGATCCGCCAGGTGTTGGTCGGTGCGGGCGGGAGCTCGCGGACTTCCACACCGGGTAGGTGTTTGGTCGAAAGCGCTGGGGTGAAGCCGGCCTCGCCCGTTGCCATCTGCTCTCCCGTCTCTCGCCGGGGTTGCTGTGCATTACCCGCTAGTCAACAAAAACCGGACGGATCGGTCAAGGAATTCGTCGAGTACTGTTTGCTGCGATACCCGTCAATCGGAGGGATACTCGATGGACCTGAGCGGCGCGCTGGCCGAGTGTCCGATCGTGGCCATCTTGCGTGCGCCGGCAGCCGACCGGTTCGTCGAAGTCGCCGAGACGCTCGTCACCGCGGGGATTCGCGCGGTGGAGTTCACGTTCACCACGCCGGGCGTCGCCGACGCCATCTCCGCCTACGCAGAACGCAAGCCCGAGTTCGTGGCGCTGGGGACGGGCACCGTCACGACGCCGGACAACGCCCGCGTCGCCGTCGAGGCGGGCGCGACCTATCTCGTCTCTCCCGACACCAACCTCGAGGTGATCTCGGAGGCCAGGCGACTGGGCGTTCCGATCATCGCCGGCGCGTTCACGCCCACGGAGATCCTCACGGCCTGGCGGGCGGGCGCCACGATGGTGAAGGTGTTCCCGATCTCCGTCGGCGGCACTTCCTACCTCCGGGCGATCCGTGGCCCGTTGCCCGACATTCCCCTGGTCCCGACCGGCGGGGTCGACATCGCCAACGCCGGCGCCTATCTGCAGGCCGGCGCGACCGCGGTGGGCGTCGGGAAACCCCTTGTGGAGAACGCCTGTGATCCGTCGGGCAGCCTCGACGCGCTGGCCGACCGGGCCAGGATCATCGTCGGCAGCGTGCGAGGCCACCGGTGAGTAACCCCGAGGTCGTCACCCTCGGCGAGACCATGGCACTGATCGCGGCGACCGGCACCGGACCGTTCGCGGTCGGCTCGGCGGCGCGGATCTCGTTCGCGGGCGCCGAGAGCAACGTCGCGATCGGGCTGGCGCGGCTCGGGCACCGGCCGGCGTTCGTCTCCCGGCTGGGATCCGACCCGCTGGGGCAGCTGATCCACGACGCCTTGCGCGGTGAGGGTGTCGACGTCAGCGGCGTGCGGCTTGGCTCCGATGCGCCGACAGCGCTGATCCTGCGCGAGCACCGCACCGCCGATCGCGTACGGGTGAGCTACTACCGCAAGGGCCTGGCCGGCTCGCGGCTCTCGCCCGGCGACCTCGACGGCGTGCCGATCGACGGGGCCAGGATCCTGCACGTCACCGGCATCACGCCGGCGCTCTCGGAGCCGGCTCGTGCGTGCGTGCATCGTGCTGTGGAGCTGGCCCGGCAGGCGGGCGTCGCGGTGTCGTTCGACCTCAACTATCGCGCCGCGCTGTGGTCGAAACCCGATGCCGCAAAGGAGTTGGCTGCTCTGGTCGAGCAGTCCGACGTGGCCTTCGCCGGCACGGAAGAGGCCGAACTGGTCGTGGGCGCGGGTGAGCCGGAGCACCTCGCCCGCGAGCTCGCCAAGCGCGGCCCGGCCGAGGTCGTGATCAAGCTCGGCGAGCAAGGCGCGCTTGCGTTCACCGGCGACGAGGTCGTACGCGCGCCGGGCCTGAAGGTCAGTCTGGTCGACCCGGTCGGCGCGGGCGACGCGTTCGTCGCCGGCTACCTCTCGGCCCGGCTCGACGACCTGCCGCCGCACGAGCGGCTGGTCCGCGGCAACGTCTGCGGCGCGTACGCGGTCTCCGTCGAGGGCGACTGGGAGGGCCTGCCCCGGCGACCGGAGCTGGCCACGATGTTCAGCGCCGACAACGTAGGACGGTGAGGGGCGCGCACCGTTGCAGCCTGGAAGGAATACGCTTTCCTTGGCGCCCGTGAGGGTGCGAACCTGAGGAGGTCTCCGTGTCCGACGCCACCGACCCGATCGCCCAGTCCCGTCTGGTGCCGGTCGTCGTGCTCGACGATCCCGCCGGGGCCGCGCCGCTGGGTGCGGCGCTGCTCGCGGGCGGCCTCACCTGCGTGGAGGTGACGTTCCGCACCGACGCCGCGGCCGAGAGCCTGCGCATCCTCGCCGAGGACGCGTCGTTGCTGGTCGGCGCCGGCACGGTCGTCAGCACGGCGCAGGTCAACCAGGCCGTCTCCGCCGGAGCGCGGTTCATCGTCAGCCCCGGCTTCTCGCCGACGGTCGTCAAGCACTGCCAGGAGGTCGGGATCCCGGTCTTCCCCGGCGTCGCGACGGCCACGGAGATCCAGCAGGCGCTGGAGCTCGGCATCACCACGGTGAAGTTCTTCCCGGCCGGGCAGCTGGGCGGACCCGGCATGGTCAAGGCGCTGTCGGCGCCGTTCCGTAACGTCCGTTTCATTCCTACCGGTGGCGTGACCACCGCCAACCTCGCCGACTACCTCGCGATCCCGGCCGTGGCGGCGGTCGGTGGCACCTGGATGGTCGCGCCCGACCTGCTGAAGGCCGGCAACTGGGACGAGGTGACCCGGCGTACCGCCGAGGCCGTCGCCGCCGTCAAGTCGATCGATGGAGGAACCTCCGATGCTTGAGATCCGGCCCGCCGAGGAGTGCCGCTACGACCTGCTGTCGCTCGGCGAGATCATGCTGCGCCTCGACCCGGGTGACCTCCGGGTGCGCACCGCGCGTTCGTTCCAGGCTTGGGAAGGCGGCGGCGAGTACAACGTCGCGCGCGGGCTGCGCCGGTGCTTCGGCAAGCGGACCGGTGTGCTCACCGCGTTCGCCGACAACGAGATCGGACGCCTGCTCGAAGATCTCATCCTGCAAGGCGGAGTTGACATCTCGTTCGTCAAATGGGTGCCCTACGACGGGATCGGCCGGACTGTCCGGAACGGGATCAACTTCACCGAGCGCGGGTTCGGCGCTCGTGGCGCCACCGGCACGTCCGACCGCGGGCACACGGCGGCGTCGCAGCTGAGCCCGGACGACTTCGACTGGGAGCACATCTTCGGCACGCTCGGCGTGCGCTGGCTGCACACCGGCGGCATCTTCGCGGCGCTGTCGGAGGGCACGCCGGCCGTGATGGAGGCCGCGATGGCGGCCGCGCACCGCCACGGCACGATCGTGTCGTACGACCTCAACTACCGCCCGAGCCTGTGGAAGGCGATCGGCGGCGAGGCGCGGGCGCAGGAGGTCAACCGGCAGCTGGCGCAGTACGTCGACGTGATGATCGGCAACGAGGAAGACTTCACCGCCAGCCTCGGCTTCGCGGTGCCCGACACCGACGAGTCGCTGACCAACCTCGAGACCGAGAACTTCAAGCGGATGATCGAGGCGGTGACCAAGGAATACGCCAACTTCCAGGTCGTCGCCACGACGCTGCGCGGCGTCAAGAGTGCCACCGTCAACGACTGGGGCGCGATCGCCTGGTCGTCGGACTCCGGCTTCGTCGAGGCCACACACCGGCCGGGGCTGGAGATCCTCGACCGCGTGGGCGGCGGCGACAGCTTCGCGTCCGGCCTGATCTACGGCCTGATCGAGAAGGGCGACCTCGCGGTGGCGGTGGAGTACGGCGCGGCACACGGCGCGCTGGCGATGACGACGCCCGGCGACACCTCGATGGCCAACCTCAAGGAAGTCGAGGCGCTCGTGCGCGGCGCCGGGGCTCGCGTGCAGCGCTGACCAGCCGTTTCACCAATCGCACCTAGTTCGTGAACAGGCCCCAAGCGGCCACCCTCACCGCCTCGGCGCCGGCGTTCGCGGAGCCACCAGCACCCGCCGCCGCTCCTGACATCAACGTCGCCGACGTGGTGGCGCACCTGGACAAGCTCCAGACGATCGCCACCGACAACGGCGGCAACCGCGCCGCCGGGGAGCCGGGCTATGCCGCGTCCGCCGACTACATCGCGTCGACGCTGGAGGCGGCCGGCTTCACGATCACCCGCCAGCAGTGCACCAGCTGCCCGGGCCCAGAGGGGTGGTGGTCGGGGGCAGTGGTGGATCATCGCCGACTGGCCGGGCGGCGACGAGGCACAGACCATCATGCTCGGCGGCCACCTCGACAGCGTGTCCGCCGGTCCGGGTATCAACGACAACGGCCCGGGGTCGGCCGCGCTGCTCGAGACGGCGCTCACGCTGTCGGAGCAGAAACCGCAGCTGGCCAAGCACGTACGCTTCGCGTGGTGGACCGCGGAGGAGAGCGGCCTGGTCGGCTCGTCGTTCTATGTCGATCAGCAGTCGCAAGAGCAGCTTGACAGCATCTCGGTGTACCTCAACTTCGACATGATCGCCTCGCCGAACGCCGGCTACTTCGTCTACGACGACGACCCCGCGATCGAGAAGGTGTTCACCGACTACTTCGCCGGCCTCTCGATCACCACAGCACCGGAAACCGAAGGCGACGGCCGTTCCGACCACGCCCCGTTCGCCGACGCGGGCGTCGCGGTGGGCGGCCTGTTCACCGGAGCCGAGGCCGAGATGACGGCGGAGCAGGCCGAGCAGTGGGGCGGCCAGGCCGGTGAGGCGTTCGACGCGTGCTACCACAGCGCCTGCGACACCACCGAGAACCTCAACGAGACCGCCCTCGACCGCAACTCCGACGCGATCGCCAACGCCCTCTGGACCCTGGCTGCCTAGCCCGGCCAGCGGTCCAGGAACCCGGGCAGGTCGTCGGTGACATGGTCGACCTGCCCGGCGGCCACCGTCCCGCCAGTCGGATCGACCAGGACGGTGGTCATGCCGAGTGCCTTCGGCTCCACGAGGTTCGCGGCGATGTCCTCGACCATGACCGTGTGCTCGGGCTGTACGCCGTGCCGGTCCAGGAAGAGGTCGTACATGCGCCGGTCCGGCTTCGGCAGGAACCCCGCGTCGACGATGTCGAAGATCGGGGCGAAGTCGCCAGGTAGCCCCAGCGTGCCGAGCACGGTGACCGCGTGCCGGCGCGTGGCGTTCGTCAGGATGTACTTCTGGCCGGGAAGGCGGGACATCGCCGCCACCAGGACTGGATCGGGCACCAGCGCGGAGTAGTCGATGTCCTGCTCGAACTCCACGAACGTCCGCGGGTCGAAGTCGTGCTCCTCGATCAACCCGCGCAACGTGGTCCCGAACCGGCGGCTGAGGTCCTGGCGCATGGCTTCGGCCGCCGGCGGATCGAGGTCGAACCTCTGCTGCAGATAGCGGCCGAGCTGGCGGTCCATCTGCTGAGTGAGACCAGTCGTGCGCGGGTAGAGCGTGTTGTCGAGGTCGAAGACCCAGCAGGTGTGCATGAAGAGATGTTGTACCCGACCGATCGTCGAACCCGAAAACCGCCTAGTCCGCCGCGGCCACGCTGATCCGGGTGCGGTGGTGGCGAGGGTGCTCGATCTCGTCGAGCACTGCGATCGCGAAGTCGGCGTACGACAAGGGCTTCGGCTGATCCGGCAGCTCGTCACCACCGATCCGGTAGCGGCCCGTAGGTTCACCGTCGGGTACGAAGTCGCCCGCAGGCGTCAGCATCACCCAGTCGACCGGTGTGGTGACCGCGCGCAGGACGTGCAGTGCTGCCGTGTGCCCGAGCGAGAACGGCAGGTACTCCTTCGGAAAGTCGGGCGTGTCCATCACCCGGACGCCGGGCGAGACCTCCAGGTTGCTGCCGACGCCGTACGCCAGCAGGCGTCCGACGCCCGCTTCGGCCAGGCCGGCCAGCAGCGCATTGACCGCCGAGACGAAGTAGACGTCGTGCGGCGGCTCGAGCGAGGCGGCCGCATGGATCGCGACGTCGTGCCCCGCCGCGACGGCGGCCACGCTCGCCGGATCGGTTACATCGCCTGCCACGACGGTCAGATCGCTGTATTTGCTGGGCTCTCGTACGACACCGGTGACCTGGTGTCCACGTGCGGTGGCCTCGACCAGCAGTGTCCGTCCGGCGCGGCCGCCCGCGCCGAACACCACGATGCGTTGTGTCATGGGCGAGACCGTAACTCCGCAAGGGTTGGTTACTTCAACGTAAGCTCGGGCTCATGCCGGCACCTCTTCGCGCGGACCTGTTCGACGCCGCCTGCCCGTCCACGCTGACGCCGTTCCAGATCGCCGACAAGTGGGGCGGAATGGTCGTCCAGTGCCTGGCGGACGGGCCGCGGCGGTTCTCCGAGCTGCGCGTGCCGATGCACCGCGTCAGCCCGAAGGTGCTGACCGAGACGCTGCGCGCGCTGGAACGCGACGGCATGATCTCGCGCACCGAATACCCCGGCGTCCCCAAGCACGTCGAATACGAGCTCACCGACCTGGGCCGCACGCTCCTCGAGCCGATCGAGGCCTGCCGCGAGTGGGCCGTGCGGCACCTAGATCGGGTCCGGACGGCTCGCGAGGCTTACGAGGGCCGCTGAGCGGGCAGCCCGGCCAGGCGGTCCCGGACGGCGAGGGCGCCCGGGTCGCTGATGTTGTCGAGGAGCTCGAGGGCCTGCTGCCAGGCCTGTCGAGCTCCGGCCAGGTCGCCGGTGCCGGAGTGGAGGTCGCCGAGGCTGATGTAGGAGTTGGCTTCCTGGTAGGAGTTTCCCTGCTCCCTGAACAACGTCAGCGCCCGCTCGTAGCACCGGGCGGCCTGCTGGTGGTCGCCGAGGTGGGCGTGGATGTAGCCGAGGCTGTCCCAGTCGGCGGCGGCGTCGTCGCGGTCGTCGTTCTTCTCGTGCCGGGCCAGCGCGTCGCCGCAGTACTGCAGGGCTTTGTCGTAGTCGCCGAGATGGGCGTGGAACCAGCCGACCGCGTTCAGCGCGATCGCAACGCCGTTCTCGTGGCCGGCCTCCCGGTAGAACGCGAGCGTCTGCTCCGCATGGTCGAGCGCCAGGTCGTAGCGACCCTGCTGGGCGGCCGCCCGCGCCAGTGCACGATGGGCATGCCCCTGGCCCGCGATGTCGCCCGCCGCCGTGAAGAGGTCGAGCGCGTCGTGCAGGTGCGAGTCGGCCGCGTCGAGCAGGCCGAGACCGATGTAGGAGATCCCGATCGTCCGGTGGGCGTGTGCCTCGGCGCGGAGGTCGCCGGCCAGCCGGGCCGACTCCAGGCCGGCTGCCGTGATCGTCAGTTGGTCGGGCCAGTATCCGCGCCGGTTGAGGTACGTCGTCATCGCCCAGGCCAGTTGCCAGACCATTGCGTGGAACCCGGCGCCGACCGCCTGTCCGAGCACGGCCGGGAGCACCGACCGTTCCGTCTCGAACCAGCCGAGAGCCGATTCGGCGCCGTTGACGAACTCGGGCATCACTCCGGCCGGCGGTGGCTCGGGGGTGATCGGCTCGCGGCGTGGGTTGAGCATCCGATCGGCGGCGTACGCGGTGTGCAGGTAGTGGCCGACCATCCGCTGCAGCCCGCCTGCCCGCTCGAGCTCGCTGTCGACGAGTCCGGCCTGTTGCGTCGCGTACGCACGCAGCAGGTCGTGCAGGCCGAACCGGCCGGGCGCGTACGTCGTGACCAGGTGCGCCTCGACCAGTTCGGCCAGCGCCAGTCGTGCGGACTCGGGCAGCTCACCGACCAGGCTCGCGGCGGCCGGCAGGCCGAAGTCGGGGCCCGGATGCGAGCCCAGGTAGCGGAACAGCCGGGCCGCGGCCGGGCTGAGCGTCCGGTACGACAACGAGAACACCGCTCGCAGGTCGGTCTGCCGATCCGTGCCGCGGAAGCCTTCGAGCCCGTACGTCGCGCCCGGCAACTCGTCGGCGAGGGCGCCAAGGGGGCACTCCGGGCGGGTCGCCGCCCTGGCCGCGACGATCGAGAGCGCCAGCGGCAGCCGCCCGCAGCGTTCGATGATGTCGCCGGCGGCGGCCGGCTCGGCCAGCAGCCGGTCGGCGCCGAGCCGCCGGGTCAGCAGGTCGCGGGCGTCAGCGACCGGCAGCAGGCCGAGCTCGATCGGGTGCGCTCCCTCGGTGGCGACCAGGCCGGTCAGCCGGTCGCGGCTGGTGACGACGGCCAGGCAGCCCGCCGCACCCGGCAGCAGCGGCCGGACCTGATCGGCGTCCCGCGCGTTGTCGAGGACGAGCAGCACGCGCCGGCCGGTCAGCATGCTGCGGAACAACGCGGCCTGCGCCGCGAGGCCCTCCGGAACCCGATGGCCGGGTACGCCGAGCGCATCGAGGAAGCCGCGGATCACCTCGGCCGGAGGCAGCGCGGCGCCGGCCGGCTCGAAGCCGCGCAGGTTGACGTAGATCTGGCCGTCGGGGAACCGGTCCGCAACCCGATGCGCCCAATGCACGGCGAGGGTGGTTTTGCCCACCCCCGCCATCCCCGACAGGACCGCGATCAGAACCGAAGTCGGCTGCTCGTCGCCTGTGGCCAGAATTGTGTCGAGCCGGGCGATTTCCGTGTGTCGTCCGATAAAGCCGTACGCGTCAAGGGGGAGCTGCGCGATTCCGGACGTCGGCCGCCGTCGTTGCTTCTCCGACTCGGCGGGAATGCGCGTTTCGGCGTTGCGCGCCTGCCGCCACAGTTCGGCGAACTCCTCGACGTCGCCGCCGAGGTGTCGCACGACGGATTCGACGACCTCCCAGCGCGCGACCCGCGGCGCGGCGAACACGTCGTGGATCGTCGTGGGGTTGATGCCCGAAGGCCTTTGTGCGTTGCGAGTCCGGCGTTGGATCTCGCGCATGCTCGGCCGTCCGGCCGCCTCGTGCAGCCCGTGCACACGGTCGAAGAACAACCGGACCGGGCCGGCCGGCACCTCTGGCTTTCGTACGCGCGCCATCTGTCCCCCTGTGCGACAGGGTCGTGCTGTCAGGGCTGACTGTCAGCGACAGCTTGGACAGCCCTAAAGGCTACCGGGATTGCCCTTTCATTCCCATGCTTGGCGACAGCCACCGAAAAGCGGGGGCATCTTCAAACGGAGGAAAAAATGCAGCTACGTACACGATTCGCCGTATTCGGTGCCGCGGCACTGCTGGCCGTCAGCGGGTTCTTCGCCGCTGGTATGGCTCAGGCGGCCGACGACGACGGCGACCCGGCCAGCCCGCAGCAGCTGGAGTCGGCCTGCTTCAGCGCGCTGCCGACCATCGTCGGCGGGCCGAACAACGACGTGCTGAACGGCGGACCCGGAGCCGACGTCATCGACGCGAGGGGTGGCAACGACGTTGTCTTCGGCGGCGGAGGGGCCGACGTGATCCTCGGCAGTTCGGGAAACGACTCGGTCTACGCCGGTGACGGCGACGACCTGGTGTGCGCCGGCGAGGACGACGACCAGGTGCAGGGTGGGGACGGGAACGACACGATCTACGGCGAGCCCGGCGACGACCAGATGCAGGGCGGTGGCGGTCAGGACTGGCTGATCGGCCAGGCCCACGTCTTCGGCGACACCGGCAACGGCCAGGCGGGCGTCGACGCCTGCTTGACGACTGAAGCCCAGGTCAGCTGCTGACTGACTGATCTCGCCGCACAACCACCCTTGCAAAAGTGGGGAGTTCCCCGGTACGGTTCGACTACCGGGGGACTCCCCACTTAGTCTGTTCGAGGAGATCATGACATGGCGTTGGATGTGGCGGACCGGCTCGAGATCATGGAGATCCTCGCGCTGCACGGTCAGTACACCGACAGCGGTGAGCTCGAACGGTGGGACGAGGTGTTCACACCCGACGTCACGTACGACATCTCGGACGTCGGCTTCGGGGTGGTCGAGGGCCTCGCGGCTCTTCGCGAAGTCGGACTGCGACTGGGTGCCGGCAATCCCGTCGCCCACCACGTCACGAACATCGTGCTCGAGGAACTGGCCGGCGACCGCGTGCTGGCGCGCTCGAAGGGTTTCGCCGTCAAGGCGGACGGCAGCTGTGGCAGCGCGAGCTACGAGGACACCGTCGTTCGTACCGAGTCCGGCTGGCGGATCAGCCATCGCGTCATCCTCGCCCGTCGGGTGCCGCTGGGCGGCAGGGTCAGCTGACCGGCAGGACGTGCTCACACCAGACGGTCTTGCCGCGCTGGGTACGCCGCCAGCCCCAACGCGCCGACAGCAGCTTGACCAGCTGCAGGCCCCGCCGCCTGGCGTCGTAGTCGGTGGGTGAGGGGTTGCCGGGTCGCGGTGGTGCGCTCGACCCGTCGTGTGCCTCGACCACGATCGTGCCGGGCAGGCGGCGTAGCTGCAGCAGGATCGGTGGCGCGCCGTGCTGCAGAGCGTTGGCCACCAGCTCCGCCGCGGTGAGCACGATGTTGTCGCACAGCTCGCCGTCGATGCCCCACTGCCGCAGCGCCTGCTCGACCCGCGACCGCGCGAACGGTGCCGCCGACAGGTCGTGCGGCACCGTGACCGTCACTCCCGAGCCGGACTTGCCGTCCTTCGGAGTGCGCGACCGCGCCAGCAGCAATCCCACGTCGTCGTCGTAGCCGCCTTCGGGCCGGAGGGCGTCGATCACCGTGTCGCAGAGCCCTTCGAGCCCGCCGGTCGCGCCGGACAGCGCGGTCACCAGCTCGTCGATTCCGGCGTCGACGTCGCGCTGGCGGTGCTCGACCAAGCCGTCGGTGTAGAACGCGACCAGCGTCCCAGCCGGGATCTCCACGACGTGTTCGGGTGCCGCGCACGTGCCGACACCCAGCGGCAACCCCGACTCGTGGTCGAGCCGCCGCGCGCGTCCCGACTTGTCGACGATCAGCAGCGGCAGGTGCCCGGCCGAGGCGTAGGTCAGCGTTCCGCGTACGGCGTCGAAGACGGCGTAGACGCCGGTGACGATCTCGGCCTCGCCGAGGTCAGCGACCACGCCGTCGAGCAGCTCGAGCATCTCCTTCGGTGCGAGGTCCTGCCGGGCGTACGCGCGGACGGCGGTGCGGACCTGGCCCATCAGCGTCGCCGCGCGTAAGCCCCGGCCCATCACGTCGCCGATCACCAGCGCGGTGCGGCCCGGCGCCACCGGGATCACGTCGTACCAGTCGCCGCCGACCTCGGCCTCTTCGGCTCCGGGGAAGTAGCGGGTGGCGACCTCGAGCTCCTCCGGCTGGTGCGTCCACGGCGGCAGCAACGAACGCTGCAACGTGAGTGCGGCCTGCCGCTGCCGTCGCTCACTGTCCTGCAGGCTGCGGGCCAGCCGCCGCTCCGCGTCGAACAGCCGCGCGTTCTCGATCGACTGCGCCGCCCGGGTCGCGATCTGCTCGAGCACGGCGAGGTCCTCGGCCGGCGACGCGCTGTCGCCCGGGTCGCGGCCGGCGCCGAGCAGCGTGAGAACGCCGATCACCCGGCCGCGGGTGATCAACGGGATCGCGGTGAAACCGCCGCCATCGGTCGCCCGCAGCACGACCGACCGGCACTCTTCGTCGTCGTACATCTGGGCGACCAGCTCGTCGTCGGTTCGCGTGATCACGACCGGCCGGCCGGTGCGGATCGCCTGCATCGCGGGGTGGTCGTCGCGCTGCATGCCGGACAGCATCTTCAGGTCGCTGACCAGCGAGGACGGCGGGCCGGCCGTCGCACCACCGGGTGGTCCGCCGGTGCCGCTGCCCGCCCCGGCGCTGTCCTTGATGTAGACCCGGTCGAGCCGCCGGCCGTCCCAGAGGTCGATGATGCACAGCCGGCCGAAGCGCGGAAGCAGCAGGTCACCGGCGGTCTCGAGGGTCATGCCGACGTCGAGCGAGGACGCCAGCCGACTGCTGGCATGGACGACGAACGCCAGCCGGTCGCGTACGTGCTCGAGCTCGGCCCGCGCGGCGCGTTCGGCGCGCAGCAGGTTGGTGCGTTCGTCCTCGATCAGCCGCTGGTCGGCGAGGTCGACGAAGACGGCCAGCACCGAGCCGTCACCGAGGGTCTGGGCGCGTACCGCGCACAGCACGGTCGCGCCGCCGTGCCGGCGGAGCAGGAGGTTGCCTTTCCAAGCCGGGGCGGCGGTGCCGTTTCCCGGGCCGCCTGGACTGTCACCCGCGGCGAGCCGGGCCAGCCCGGCGTGTGCGGACTCGCGAGCAGACTCGGGCAGGGTCAGCTCAACGGCGTCGTGTCCGATCGCCTGCTCGGCGGTCCAGCCGAGGATCGACCCGGCGCCGTCGTTCCAGGCCGTGATCACCCCGGACCGGTCGAGAGCGACGACGCCGCAGGTGACCAGGTCCAGCAGCGCCTCGAGCTGCTCACCCCGCCCCTGCATAGCTGTCACTCCCCGGCCCCTTTCCGTTACAGAGGATCATCCTGCCGGTTTTTCGCCGGACAGAAAAGCTCCCATGCGGATTAGACTCCGCCAAAATGGGGAATTTATCTAGGTTTGGGCGGATGTGAGGTCTTTGAGCGCCTCGACCAGCCGTACGTAGCGGCCCAGCGCCCGCTCCATCCGCTCGGCGTCGCCGCCGTCCGGTCGCACCACCCGCGAGGGCTTGGGCAGCGTGATCCCGAGCGCGTGGGCGCTGGCGCCGCGCGCGCCGACCTCGGGGTCGTCCGCGACGTGCACCGGTCGCCCGAGCGCCGCGGCGAACGACTGGCACCACCACTCCGAAGCATGGACCGCGCCGCCGCCGAGCACAACCGTCAGCCGCTCGCCGAACATCGACTCCAGGCTCGCCAGGCTGCGGGCCGCCTCCAGCGCCACGCCGTCCATCGTTCCGGCGAGGTACTGCTCGGCGGTGGTGTCGAGCGAGAGCCCGGCGACCACGCCCGAGCCGGCGGGTGCCGTGCCGGGCGGCCGGCTGCCGGCGTGCAGCGGAACGACAAGCAGCCCGGACTCCCCGGGCCGGATGCCGGCCGGCTCGTGGTGCTCGTCGAGCCCGAGCAGGCCGACCGCGGCGGCGTGCAGCACGCCGCCTCCGGAGAACGCGATGCCGCTGACCAGCGTCTTCTCATCGACGCGATAACGCCAGACGTTCCATGGCGGCGGCGCCACGCCGTCGCCGTGAACGACCCGCATCGCCATCGACGTGCCGACCGTGATCGCCACGGAGTCCTGCGCGGCGCTGCTGCTGCCGAGGTTGGATGCCGCGCCGTCGCCGATCACCGGCTGCCACTCGGCGTCGGCGAGATCCGGCCAGCGCCGCCGCCACTCCGGCGCGAGCCGGCCCGGCGCGGTCGTGATCTCCGGCAGCTGGTCCCGCGAGACACCCGCGAGCTCGAGCGCCTCCTCGTCCCAGTCACAGGTGGTGAGCTCGAGCATGCCGGTGCCGGACGCGACCGACACCGACGTGGCGTCGTCGCCGAGCAGGACCCGGCGTACATAGTCGGGCAGCCCGACGAACCGCCGCCCGGAGTCGCCCAGCTCGGCCGCGATGTAGGGGACCTTGGCCGTCCAGTAGAGCGAGTGGAGGTACGACCCGGTGCGCGCGTGGAAGGCCTCCGGGTCGGCGAGCCGGATGCGTGGCTGCGCGCGGGTGTCGAGCCAGGTCAATGCCGCCGACGCCGGCTCGCCGGACGCGTCGAGCGCGAGCACGGAATGCCACTGCGACGCGCACGCGACCTGCGTGACGCCGGACAGCTGCCCGGCGTCGGAGAGCTCGTCGATGCACTCGATCAGCCCGTTGACGTAGTCCGCCGGGTCGAGCTCGCCGGCGCCGTCGTCGTCCTGATGGGGTTCCACCTTGCGCCGCGCGAGGGCGCCGTCGATCATCTCGGCCAGCTCGTCGCACACGGCCGCGCGGACCGACGACGAACCCAGGTCGAGCGCCAGCAACCGCGTCATGCGGCCTGGTCTCCGGACAGCGCGTCGAGGAAGGTGTTGGCCCACCGGTCGACGTCGTGGTCGGCCAGGATCCGGCGCATCGATCGCATCCTGCGGGTCGCCTCCTTCGGTTCCATGCGCACCGCGTCGAGCAGCGCCTGCTTCAGCCCGTCCACATCGTAGGGATTGACGAGCATCGCGTGCCGCAGTTCGTCGGCAGCACCGGCGAACTCGCTGAGCAGTAGTACGCCGGTGTTGTCGTGGCGGGCGGCGACGTACTCCTTGGCGACGAGGTTCATGCCGTCGCGGAGCGGGGTGACGACCATGACGTCGGCCGCGCGGTAGAGCGCCGCGAGCTCGGAGCGGTCGAAGGAGGTGTGGAGGTAGGTGACAGCGGGCTGCCCGATCCGCCCGTGCTCACCGTTGACGCGGCCCACCTGCAGCTCCACCTGGTCGCGCAGCAGCTGGTACTGCTCGACGCGCTCGCGGCTGGGAGTCGCGACCTGAATGAAAGCGGCGTCCTCGGTCTCGAGTTGGTCGCTGTCGAGCAGCTCGCGAAATGCCTGCAGGCGTTCGGTGATCCCCTTGGTGTAGTCCAGCCGGTCGATGCCGAGCAGGACGTGCTCGGGCGAACCGATCTCACGCCGGATCTCCTGCGCACGCGCCTCGGTGGCAGGGTCGCGGGCGAGCTGGTCCATCTGTGCGACGTCGATCGAGATGGGGAACGCCGCCGCCCGTACGATCCGCCCGTCGGGCAGCATCGCGCGGTCGCGGTAGGTCTGGTAGCCGAGCAGCCGCCGGGTCAGCCGCAGGAAGTTGGACGCCGCGCCGGGACGCTGGAAGCCAACCAGGTCGGCGCCGAGCAGGCCCTGCAGGATGCTGCGCCGCCACGGCAGCCGTGCGTACAGCTCGACCGGTGGGAACGGGATGTGCAGGAAGAAGCCGATCCGGAGGTCGGGCCGCAGCTCGCGAAGCAGCTCGGGAACGAGCTGCAGTTGGTAGTCGTGGACCCAGACCAGCGCGCCCTCGTCGGCGATCTCCGCCGCCTGCTCGGCGAACCGGCGGTTGACGTCGCGATAGCTGTCCCACCACTCGCGGCGGAACTCCGGGGGTGCGATCGCGTCGTGGTAGAGCGGCCAGAGCGTGGCGTTGGAGAAACCTTCGTAGTAGGTCTCCATCTCCTCCGCCGACAACGCCAACGGCACGAGGTGCATGCCGGAATCGTCGAACGGCTCGGGCGCTTCTCCGGTCGAGCCGGCCCAGCCGATCCAGGCGCCCTTGTTGGCGCGCATGACCGGATCGAGCGCGGTGACCAAACCACCGGGGCTGCGCCGCAAACGCGTGCTTCCGTCGGGTGCGGTGACTCGGTCGACGGGGAGTCGGTTCGCCACGACAACGAATGAGCTTCGGCTACTGCTGGGCACGGGGCCTCGACCTCCTGGCTGCCTCTCTTACCCTAAGAGAGGTCGGACATTACGAAGGTGACCTCGTCGGGATAAGTAACGCCGATTTGACTTCGCGTAACATCCGCGATGTCCATCACGGCAAGACTGTCGTCGAGCGACACCAGGCTGCTCTCGATCCGGCCGTCCCGCAGGCAGCGGGCGACTTCCTCCGCCTCGTAGGTGTAGCCCACGCCGGAAAGCTCGACCTCGAACTCCTCCGGCTCGGCTTCCGGACGCCACACGGTGAACCGGTTGGTGTCGTGGAAGCTGCGCGGTAGGTCGATCCAGCCCTCGGTGCCGCCGATGCCGGCGGTGTTGGGCAGGTTGGTGTCGAACGCGCCGGCGAGACTCGCCGACACACCGCCCGCGTAGGTGAACTGCAGCGTGACAGCGGCGTCGACGCCGGTGGGTGCGAGGCGCGCGGTCGCGCGGATGTCCTGTGGAGAGCCGAGCAGGTGGTACGCGAAGCTGATCGGGTAGACGCCCACGTCGAGCAGGGCGCCGCCGGCCAGTTCGGGTGCCCAGAGCCGATCGTTCGGATCGTAGTCCGGAGTGAATCCGAGCTCGGCGCGGACGTGCTTGACCTCCCCGATCGCGCCGGACTGGACGACCTCTCGGAGCTTCAGGTGGAGCGGGTTGGTCCGCATCCACATGGCTTCCATCAGGAACACGCCCTTGGCACGGGCCAGCGCCACGAGGTCGCGGGCCTGTGCGGCGGTGACGGTGAACGCCTTCTCACACAGCACCGCCTTGCCGGCCTCGAGCGCGTACCTCGTCGTGGCGTAGTGGTCGGAGTGCGGTGTGGCGACGTAGACGGCTTCGACCGTGGGGTCGTCGATGACCTCTGCGTAGCTGCCGTGGGCGTGCGGGCTGTTGCCATTCAGGGCGAACTCGGCCGCGAACCGCTGTGCGCGTTCGAGGCTGCGGGAACCGACAGCGGCGATGTCGTGATCGGGTAAAAGCCTTAGATCCTTGGCGAAACAGCTGGCGATGTTGCCGGTGGCGATGATCCCCCATCGCAGGCGATCAAGCACGTCGGCACCTCATTCTGATCCGTCCCCAAGGTCAACTTCTGCTTCGAGTTTGCCAAAGCGGTTCAAACGCGCGAACCGCTGAGCTGGAGGATGGCCCAAGTTGGTCACTCAAACGACACATCTGGACCTGAATCGTGACATCCCACAAGGGCTTGCGCCGAGACTTGCGTAACCGGCATAGTGGTTTTACTGGTGTTCGAACAAGGAGTGGATTCATGACTGGGATCGCCCGCCTGGGCACGTACGCCATCGACTGCCCGAACCCCCGTGAGCTCGCCGCGTTCTACAGCGAGATCGTGGGCTGGCCCGTCAACGACAACGACAGCGACGACGGCTGGGTCGTGCTGAGCCCGCCGAACGGTGGGCCGGAACTGGCGTTCCAGCTCGCGGAGGAGTACGCGCCGCCGAAGTGGCCGGGCGCGGACGTGCCGCAGCAGGCGCACGTCGACTTCTACGTACCCGACCTCGACGAAGGCGAACAGCAGGTACTGAAGCTCGGTGCCACGAAGGCTGAGTATCAGCCGGGCAGCAGCTTCCGGGTCTTCCTCGACCCGGTGGGGCACCCGTTCTGCCTCTGCCGCGGCTGAGCGCATGCACGCCCACGCCCCGGGTACGGCCATGCGATGGGTACCGAGAAATCGATCGAAGTGGCCGTGCCCGTGCGCGCGGCGTACAACCAATGGACGCAGTTCGAGGATTTCCCCCGCTTCATGTCGGGCGTCGAGCGGGTGACCCAGGTGACACCGACGCGGAATCACTGGATCACCTCGATCGGCGGTGTCGAGCGGGAGTTCGACACCGAGATCACCGAGCAACTACCCGACGAGCGAATCGCCTGGACCAGTGTCGAGGGCGAGGTGGAGCAGTCCGGCGTCGTCACGTTCCACCGGCTCGACGAGACGCACACCAAGATCATGGTCCAGATGGAGATGGATCCCGTCGGTGTCGCGGAGAAGGCGGCCGACAAGCTCGGCGTCGTCGGCCGTCAGGTCAGGGCCGACCTCGGCAAGTTCAAGGACTTCGTCGAGGCCCGCGGCACCGAGACCGGCGGCTGGCGCGGCGAGGTGCCACGCTCCGAGCCGTGATTCGAGTCAGGGGAGTTACGAGAGCTACGTGAGGAGGACTC
Source organism: Flindersiella endophytica (assembly GCF_054779015.1). NCBI lineage: Bacteria > Bacillati > Actinomycetota > Actinomycetes > Propionibacteriales > Nocardioidaceae > Flindersiella > Flindersiella endophytica. The sequence continues at coordinate 62,954 of NZ_BAAGYY010000009.1, read as the reverse complement.
ATGGGCGCTGAAGAAAAGGCCAAGAACAAGGCAGAAGAGCTCAAGGGCAAGGCGAAGGAAGGCGTCGGCGACGCCACCGACGATGAAGACCTGCAGGCAGAAGGCAAGGCCGAGCAGGCCAAGGGCAGCCTGAAGCAGGCGGCCGAGAAGGTGAAGGACGCCGTCAAGAAGGCCAAGTAGGCCTGGTGGGTCCGGCCGGCCCCGGCGGCCGCTGTTGCGGCCACGGCGGCTGGTTCGGCGGCGGCCCGGTCCGCGGTCCGGCCGGTGGGCCGCCCGATGGTCCCGTTGGAGGGCCGGGCGGCGGACCCGGGCGCATCCGGCGTACGGCGAAGCCGAGGCCACCTCCGACCAGGCAGCCCAGCGCGCCGGCGCTGGCCGGTACGAGCACCCGGGCCGCACCGCCCGGCGACGCCGCGGCGTCAGGGGCGTCCGCCTCGGCATCCTTCTGGTTGGTCTGGTTCTCCCCTTCTTTCCTCTGTTGCTTCGGAGGTGGCGCCGTCGGAACGATCGCGCCGTCCACGGGCTCTCCCGGGTCGAAGTCGAGCGTTGCGGCGGGCCGGGGCTCGCCCTCGACCTCGACGTTCAGCGTGAGTGGCTTGACCAGGCCGCGGACGTTCTCCGCCGGCCGGGTGGTGGCCACGGTGAAGTAGTAGGTGCCCGGTTGGCTCCACTCGTCGTCGCTCGTGCCGTCGCCGATCAGGCCGGAGTCGCAGGTCAGCTCGACCGTGCCGGTGATGTCGGCCTGGCTGACCGAGGACTGGCCGCCGCCCAGGCAGGTCGCGGCCTTCCGGTTCGGCCCGTAGATGGTGAGCAGGTGCGACTGCACGACCAGGTTGAGGTCCGGCTGGTAGTCCGCGCCGAACGCGGTCGTCGACGTGAGCTTCAGCGTTTGGCCGGGCTTCAGGTCGATCCGCCAGAACAGCGTTTCGCCCACGACCAGGTCCTGCTTGATCGTCGCCGGGCCGGTGAGTCGCGTCGCGTCGTTGAAGGAGTACCCGCCCTCGCTCGGCTGCTCGGCCAGTGCACCTGCCGGGAAGCACACCAGCGCGCCGGCGAACGCCGCCGCCAGGATCCGGGCCGGCGTCATCGACGGCCTCCGAGAGCCACGCCGGCCAGGCATCCGGCCAGCAGATCGCCGATACCGACTCCGACGGCCAGCGGAGCGCTGGGACCGGATTTCGCTTTGTTGGACACCGGCTCGGTGGTGGGCGTGGGGGTCGCGGTCTTCGTCGGCACGGGCTTGGCGGTACGCATGCTCTCCGGTAGGTCGTCGTAGGTCAGCTGCTTGCCGTCGATCGCGACCTGGATCTCGGCCGGCACTTCGGTGCCCTCACTGCCGACCCTGGGCCAGACCACGACGCACAACGGGACGCTGCTCTCGTTCGTGTGCAGGTCCTCCCACGTCGTGCGGCCGAGCCCTGTGGCGACGGTGACCTGGGCCTGGCCGTCGGCGATCGCGTCGTTGTCGTAGTTGGGAAGGGAGTCCAGCTCATCGGCCCGGCCCATCCAGGCCGCCAGGCCCCACCCGGTGCCGGAGTCCTGGTTGAGCACAGCGGTGAACGACACGCGCACGCGCTGCCCGGGCGCGAGATCGAGGCGATAGCGGAGGTGACGCTGCGATCCGCCGCGGATGTGGTCGACGTACTGGCCGGCGGTCAGCACGGGTGCGTCCTCGCAGCCGTTCGGCGAGCCCTTGACCGGCTTGCCGACCGGCTCGTAGGCCTGCAGCGCGCGCTTGAACATCCCTTGTACGCGGGAGGAAAGCTCGCCCGCGTCCTTGGCGTCGCCGTACGTGCCGTCGGTCACGCGCGCGATGCACTGCAGCTGGGCCCGGGCCTTGGCGTTCACGTTGAACCCCACGGTGTCGATCGCGAGCTCGATGCCCTGCTTCTTCAACTCCCGCGCGACGTCGCACGGGTCGGGTGGCGCGCAGGTGTCCTCGCCGTCGGAGATCAGGATGATCCGGCGCTGCCCCCGCGTGCCGAGGTCGGCACCGGCCTGGCGTAGGGACGTCCCGATCGGTGTGAATCCGACGGGCTCGAGCGCGTCGACCTTCGCCTTGGCCGCGGCCTTGTCCAGCCGCCCGACCGGCGCGACCAGTGCGGTGTCCTTGCAGCCGGCGGCCTTGTCGTCGCCGGGGTAGGTGTGCCCGTAGAACCGCAGTCCGACCTCGGCCTCGTCCGGCACGCCGTCGATGACCGCCGTCAAGGCCTGCTTGGCAGCAGCCATCCTGGTCATCCCGCCGGCGTCGTTCTCCCGCATCGAACCGGAGACGTCGAGGACGAGCTCGATCCTCGGTGGCTGCTCGTCGGCCCGGGCCGCCGGGCCGAACCCGGCGCCCAGCACCGCGGTCAGGGCCAGGACGAAGAGGCCGCCAAGCCGCATTCTGTTGGTCATCTCACTCCCGTGCCGGATCGCAAGCCATGGAGTCTGGTTCCGGGAGCTGTCCTCGACCTGTACTGGACGGCGGCGTTCGTGGTAGTAACGGCCGGTGACGAGAAGGGAGACCGGGTTGCGCCTGCGTGTGCTCGGCGCGATGGAGGTCGACGGCGACGGCGGCTGGCAGCCGGTCCGGGCCCTGAAGCAGCGGATGTTGCTGGCCACTCTGCTGCTCGGCGGTGGTTCGCCGGTCTCGATCGACCGCCTCGTCGACCAGCTGTGGCCGGACGAGCGGCCCGGCGACCCGACCAACCAGGTCTACCTGCTGGTCTCCCGGCTGCGCCGCGTGTTCGGCGCCGACGGTGCCCAGCTGATCCGGACGATCGACCCCGGGTACGTCTGTGCGCTGGCCCCCGGCGACGTCGACGCCGGGCGGTTCGAGCAACTGGCCGAACGCGGGTCGCGGGCGCTCGCCGGCGGCGAGCTGGACCTGGCCGTACAGCAGCTGACCGAGGCGCTGGAGCTGTGGCGCGGCCCTGCGTACGCCGACACGTCGGCCTCCGGGGCCGCCGCGGCCGAGGCCACCCGGCTGGAGCAGGTTCGCCTGGCGGCGTTGGAGTCGCGGCTGGACGCCGAGCTCAGGCTGGGCCGGCACGCCGCGGTGACCGGCGAGCTGCAGCGGCTGGCCGAGGAGCATCCGTTCCGGGAGCGGTTCCGCGGCCTGCTGATGCTCGCGCTCTACCGTTCCGGCCGCCAGGCCGAGGCACTCGAGGCGTACGGGCAGGCGCACCGCCGGCTGGTCGAGGAGCTCGGCGTGGAGCCCGGCCCGGAGCTGCGCGACCTGCAGCAACGCATGCTCCGCGCCGATCCTGCGCTGTCGGGGCCGGCCCTCGAGCTCGCCATGGTCATGGCCAGGCCGGCCCAGCTCCCGACCGACCTGCCGTCGATGACCGGACGGCAGGCCGAACTGGACCAGCTGCTGGCGCTCGCGGATCGGGTGGGCGAGCATCCGGGTGCCGCGGTGATCGCCGCGATCGACGGGATGGCCGGGATCGGAAAGACCGCGCTCGCGGTGCACGCCGCGCATCGGGTCGCGGACGCGTTACCCGACGGGCAGGTGTTCCTCGACCTGCACGGCTTCACCCGGGGCCTGGAGCCGCTCGCACCGGCGACCGCGCTGGAACGGCTGCTGCGGTCGATCGGCGTACCCGGCGAGGCCGTTCCGGACGGTGTGGACGACCGTGCCGCGCTCTGGCGTAGCCGGCTGGCCGGCAAACGGCTCGTCCTGCTGCTGGACAACGCCGTGTCGGAGAGCCAGGTACGGCCGTTGCTGCCGGGGTCAGGCTGCCTGGTCCTCGCGACGAGCCGGCACCGGCTGGGCGACCTCGACGACGCGGTCCCGGTGGCGCTGGACGTGCTCTCGTCCGATGCCGCGATCGACCTGTTCCGGCTGGCGGCCGGACCGGGCCGGCTCGACGGCGAGCCGGAGGAGTCCGTCGCCGAAGCCGTCGAGCTGTGCGGCCGTCTCCCGCTCGCGATCCGGCTGCTGGCCGGCCGGCTGCGCAAACGTCCGGCCTGGCGGCTCGCCGACCTGCTCGACCGGCTACGGCAGGACCACGCCCGGGTCGGTGAGCTGGACACCGGCAAACGCAGTGTCGCCGCGGCCTTCGCGCTGTCGTACGAACCGCTCGACCCGGACCAGCGCAGGCTGTTCCGGCGGCTGGGCCTGCATCCGGGAGCGGACTTCGACGCCTACGCGGCGGCGGCCCTCGCCGACCTGGACCTGCGGACGGCCGAGTGCGCGCTGGAAGAACTGGTCGACGTCAACCTGCTGCAGTCGCACTCGTTCGCCCGCTACACCTTCCACGACCTGGTTCGCGCGTACGCCGCCGAGACCGCGCAGTCCGAGGATCCCGAGCCCGACTGCGCCGCCGCGATCGACCGCCTGCTCAGCTACTACACCCGTACCGCCGCCGACGCGATGGACGCATGTGTGCCCGACCGGCGAAGGCAACGCCCGGAGGTGGGAGCCGCCGAGGTTCAGACACCGGACTTCGGCGCCGGGAATCGCCGTGCACTCGCCTGGCTCGACCGCGAACGAGCCAACCTGGTCGCCGCCGGCGGCTGCGCGGCCGACGCGGGTCGCCCGGCCCGCGCCTATCAGCTCTCCAACGTGGTCAGCCGTTACTTGCGCAACGGCCCGTTCAACTCCGACGCGATGGCTCTGCACGAGCACCACCTGCGGGCGGCCCGGGCCGAAGGGAACCGGACCGAGGAGGCCCTGGCGCTCTGGCTGCTCGGCAGCATCTCCTTCCACACCTCCGGCAAGGCCACCACCGTCGACTACCTCCGGCAGGCGCTGGCGTTGCTGCCGGAGGACGACAGGACGCGGCGCGCGTCCCTGCTCGCGGACCTGAGCGCGGCGCTGCGCGCGCATTCGGCGTTCTCCGAGTCCCGCGACTGTCTGCGGACGGCCGCCGAGCTGTATCGGGAGCATGGTGATCGCAAGGGGGAGGCCCACGCACTGTGCGGGATGAGTGAGGTGGCGCAGGTCCTCGGCGAGTTCGAGGCGGCGGAGGAGCATGGCCTGCGGGCGGTCGCGCTGGCCGAGGAGTTCGGTGACAGCTGGACGCGGGCGTACAGCCACCACTCGCTCGGCTTCACCTACGTCGCGATGGCGCGCCATGAGTCCGCACTCGAGCACCTCAGGGTGGCGCTGCGGCTCGGCGTGGAGAGCGGCCGCCGGCATGACGAGTGCATCATCCACGCGCTGATCGGCACGGCGCTGTGCGGGCTCGGGCGGGATGGCGAAGCTCTGGAGTCGGCCGAGCGCGGGTTGGCGCTGGCCAGGGAGATCCAGTTCGGCAACGGCGAGCTGGAGGCCAGCCACTCGCTCGGTGAGGTGCTGCTGGCTTGCGGGCGGGCAGAAGAGGCGGTCGAGCACCTGACCGTCGCGCTCGACCTGGCTGTGCGCCTCGAGCAACCGCTGGACGAGGCCCGGGAACACAAGGTGCTCGGCGCCGCCGTGGCCGAGCTCGGGCGATCGGGCGAGGCGCACGAGCATCGGCAGTGGGCGCAGGAGCTCTACACCCAGCTCGGCGTACCGGCGCGGCCGGAACCGGCGTGAGCGTGGCTCGGGTAACGGGCACTTGGCAGGCTGGAAGGCATGCTGACGTCCAACGGCTACGTCCTGGACGAGAGTCCGGCGCGGCTGGGTGAGCTTTCGCCGGTGCCCGACTCCGAACGAAGCGACCGCGACGCGCTCTGGCGGCGGCTGCGCTCGGAGGGCTACCTCTTCCTGAAGGGTGCGCTGGATCCGCAACGGGTGCGGGGCTTTCGGCAGTACTACTTCGACACGCTCGCGTCCGCGACCGATCCGGCGAGCCTGCGGCGCACGCTGTTCCGCGAGATCGTGCCGGGCGAGGAGTACCACGCGTTCTGCACGCAGCCGGCGATCCGCGACTGGTACGCCTGGTTCCTGGCCGGATCACCGTTCCTGCACAGGCGGAAGATCCTGCGTGCGCTGCGTCCCGGCGAGACGGGCATCGGCACGGCGACGCAGGCGCACTACGACCTGCTCTACCTCCGCGGCGGCACCGACGAGGTGCTGACGTCGTGGATCCCGCTCGGCGACTGCCCGACGACGCGAGGCAGCCTCATCTACCTGGAGCGCAGTCACCTGCGTACGCGGGTGTCCGAGGGCGACGGCGACCGCCCGCCGGCCGCGTCGATCACCGCGGACCTGCCCGGCCTGGCCAACCGCTACGACAGCCGCTGGCTGCTCGCCGACTACGAAGCCGGCGACGTCGTGGTGCACTCGGCGTACACCGTGCACGCCTCGCTCGACAACGTCGATCCCGACGGCGTGGTGCGGCTGTCGACCGACATCCGCTACCAGCGCTCCGACGACGACATCGACACGCGTTGGCAAAACCACTGGCACGACCGTGACGGGCTCTGAGACGCCGTCCACGTCTTCGGTCCGAAGGACGGCTCGCTCGACCGCCGGCGAGTGTGGCTTCGACGAGCCCGACCACATGGCCGACGCCGTGGGCGTCCGATGGGCTGAGCGCCGCCGTTCACTCCGGCTGGTAGAGCCCGAGCAGCAAGCCGTATCGCGGCTGGGTTTCGTCTGCCTGCTCGACGTTCTCGGCCAGCTCCTCCAGCGTCCTGGCCAGCTCCTCGGCCTGCTCGGCGGTCAGCCGGACCTGGCGCAACGTCAGCACCGGCGTGCTCGTGGCCGTCGCGATCTCACCGGTGATGGTGCGCAGCATCGCGGCGTGGATCTCGCCCGACTCCTCACCGACGTAGCGGAACCGTTCGGCCGTTCGCCGGTAGTACTGCTCGGTCCCGCCCCGTACCTGCCGGGTCGAGACGACACGCACCATCCCGGCCTCGGCGAGGACCTTGAGGTGATGGGCGACTGTGCCCTTGCGCAGGTCGAGCCCTGCCGCGAGCTGGCTGATAGTCGCGGCCCGGTCGCGTAGCTCGAACAGCAGGCGATGCCGCACCGGATGCGACAGTGCCTTGAAGTGCTCCGGTTCCGCGATGTCGAGGACCTGGCGAAGTTGGTCTGCGTCTGCCACAATCTAAGTGTCGAGAATTCTTGACGCTTTAGTCAAGCCCTGGGAGGGAACCCATGCGATCGAACGAGATCGACGATGTGATCGGGCAGGTCAGCCGGCTGGTCGAGGAGCACTATGTGTTCGAGGACGCGGCCGCGGCCATCAGCAAGGTCCTGCGAGCCGGCACAGCCGCCTGGCAGACCGACCAGCTCGAGCCTGAGGAGCTCGCGACCCTCGTCACGGCCGAGCTGCAGTCGGTGAACGGCGACAAGCACCTGAGGCTTCGATACAGCGCCGAGGATCTGCCCGACCAGGACGACGAGGCGCGAATGCTCGCCGAGCTGACCGAGTCGGCCGCCCGCAACACCGGCGGGGTCGCCAAGGTCGAGCGGCTGGAGGGCAACATCGGATACCTCGACCTGTGCCCGATCCTCTACCCGTTGTCGGTGTCGGCCGAGTCGCTGACGGCCGCGTTCACGATCCTGGCGTCGACGGACGCGCTGATCATCGACCTGCGCTCCAATCGCGGTGGCTCGCCGGAGACCGTGCAGTTCGTCTGCAGCTACTTCTTCGACGAGAGCGTCCACCTCAACAGCATCGAGGAGCGAGACGGCGCGAACCTCTGGCAGTCGTGGTCGCTGCCGTACGTGCCGGGTCGCAAGTTCGGCGGCACCAAGCCGGTCTACGTGCTGACCAGCGCCACGTCGTTCTCCGGAGCGGAAGAGTTGGCCTACAACCTGCAGCAGCGCTCGCGCGGGCTCGTGATCGGTGAGACCACCATGGGCGGGGCGCATCCGTGCAAGAGCTTCCGCGTGCACCCGCGGCTGGCGGCGACGATCCCGTTCGCGCGTTCGGTGCATCCGGAGAGCGGCACCAACTGGGAAGGCACCGGGATCCAGCCCGACGTGAAGATGCCGGCCGATCAGGCGCTGGACGAAGCGATCCGGCGCGCCGCCCAGCCGGTTCAGCCGATCTCGGCGGGACGGTAGGACGGCTCGAGCGACCAGCCGAGCGCCTGCTCGAACGCGTACGCCAGCCGGATCAGCACGGGCTCGCTGAGCGCGGTGCCCATGAACGCCAGCCCGACCGGCAGCCCGTCGACGTCACCGCAGGGGACGGTGATGATCGGATAGCCGGCGACGGCTGCCGGCTGCGGGCAGCCGCCGGTCACGTGGTCGCCGTTGACCAGGTCGATCTTCCATGCGGGCGGGTAGGCCGGCATGACCAGTGCGTCCAGGTCGAACGCGTGGAGTACGGCGTCGATGCCCTCGTCGCGGCCCAGCCGCCGGCAGTCGGCGACGGCGGCGGTGTAGGCCGGGTCGGAGAGACCTCCGGTCAGCAAGGCCCGCTCGAAGCGGTCCTGGCCGAAGTGCCGCAGTTCCTGCGCCGCGTGCACCTGGTTGAACGCCACCAGTTCGGCCAGCGTGCGCGGTCCGTCCGCGACGCAGCCGGCGAGGTAGTCCTCCAGGTCGGCCTTGAACTCCGTGTGGAGGACGACTTCCTCGGCCTCGGAGGCGGCGAGCTCGTCGATGCTCGGCAGGTCGGCGGGGTCGACGATCGTCGCGCCCTGCTCGGCGAGTAACCCGATCGCGGCTTCGACGACGATGTCCGTGCGGGCGCTGTATCCCCACAGCGCCTTACGGGGGACTCCGATTCGAGCGCCCCGCAGGCCGTCGATGGCACATGCGGAGGTGAAGTGGCCTGTGTACTCAGGTGAGGCGAGCACATCGAGCAGGGTCGCCGCGGCGCGTACGTTCGTCGCGAACGGCCCGGCGGTGTCCTGGCTGTGGGCGACCGGCAGGATGCCGGCGCCGGGAACCAGCCCGACCGTCGGCTTGATGCCGACGACACCGCACAGCGCGGCTGGGCAGGTGATCGAGCCGTCAGTCTCGGTGCCGACGGCCAGCGGAACCATGCCGGCGGCGACCGCGACCGCCGAGCCCGCTGATGATCCGCCCGCCGAACGATCCAGTGCGTACGGGTTGCGGCACAGCCCGCCCAGTGCGCTCCAACCAGACGATGACCTGGTCGAACGGAAGTTGGCCCACTCCGAGAGGTTGGCCTTCCCGACGATGACCGCGCCGGCCGAACGCAGGCGGGTGACCAGCGTCGCGTCGCGCGTCACTACGTTGTCCGCCAGTGCGAGCGAGCCGGCGGTCGTCGCCAGCCCGGCGACGTCGATGTTGTCCTTGACCAGGAGGGGTACTCCGTGCAGTGGGCTACGGACACGACCTGCTTCGCGTTCGGAGTCGAGCAGTTCGGCGTCGCGTCCGGCGCCGGGGTTGGGCGACAGCACAGCGTGCAGGTTCGGTCCCGTACGGTCGGCTTCGTCGATCCGGGCGAGTGCGGTGCGTACCGCCTGTGTCGCGGACGACGCTGGAGATTCGGCCATCATCGGACCATCCTCTCCGACGCCGGACACGAACAAGCCGATGAATGACAAAGCTGTGGTTCGCTGCACTACGATTGGTCGGATCGCAGGAACACCCAAAAGCGAAAGGGGTGGAAGTGACGGACACCGTAGCGGACCCTGCGGTCGAGAGTGACTGTATTTCCCCGGGTACGACCCCGGACCCTGAGGCTGGTCTTGCCGAGCGTGACCAGCAGATCCTCGCGTTCGAACGACAGTGGTGGAAATACGCGGGGGCGAAGGAACAAGCCATTCGCGACCAGTTCGGAATGTCCGCGACCCGTTACTACCAGATCCTCAACGCGCTCATCGATCGCCCCGAGGCGCTCGCCAAGGACCCGCTCCTGGTGAAGCGGCTGCGCAGGCTGCGTTCCAGCCGGCAGCGGGCACGTTCGGTGCGGAGGCACGGAACCAGCGCGTGAGCCTGCCTGAACCTCACACGACGGCTGGCGCCGAGGCCCTCGCGGCTCTCGGCGCCAGCCCGAGGAAGGCTTTACTGGCTTTCGATTTCGACGGTGTCCTGTCTCCGATCGTGCGCGATCCCGAGCAGGCCTACGTTCATCCGGCTGCGGTGGCCGCGCTGGCCCGGATCACTCCGCTCGTCGGCGCGGTCGCGATCGTGACCGGTCGGCCCGCGGCGGTCGTCGTCCGGCTTGGCGGTTTCGCCGACCAGCCCGCGCTCGCGGGTCTGCGGATCATCGGACAGTACGGCCTGGAGCGAATGGACTCGCCGACGGGCGAGATCCGCACTCCCGAACCACATCCAGGTGTCGCCGGCGTGCGGCGTGAGCTGCCCGATGTCCTGGCCGCCGTGCCGGCACCGGAGGGCATCAGCGTCGAGGACAAGGGGCACGCGCTGGTCGTGCACACTCGCCCGGCGGCTGACCCGGAAGGCGCACTGGCCTTGCTGACAAGGCCGTTGACCGAGCTGGCAGAGTTGCACGGCCTCGCTGCGGAGCCGGGCCGGCTGGTCCTCGAGCTCCGGGCGCCGGGCATCGACAAGGGCACGGCGGTGCGGTCGCTGGTCGAGGAGACCGGCGCATCGGTCGTGACCTACGCAGGCGACGACCTCGGCGACCTACCGGCCTTCTCGGCAGTGGAATCCTTGCGTACAGAAGGAAAAGTCAGAGGCCTGCTGATCTGCTCCGGCTCCGACGAGGTGACGGCCGTGGCGGAACGCGCGGATCTCGTCGTCGACGGCGTGCCGGGTGTTGCCGCTTTCCTCGACGCGCTCGCCGACCAGCTGGAGCGCTGAAACCGCCGGTACCTCAACCGGACAAGGCGTCGAGCTGATCGCTGAGCCAGCGCGCGGGCGGATAGGCCGCCGCGGCCGTCGACAGCTGGGTGCATCGGCGCTGGCGTTCGTCCGGACCCATCGACAGCGCTTGGTGCATGGCTTCGGTCGTGGCTTCGATGTCGAACGGGTTTACCAGCAAGGCGTTCTCGCCCAGTTCGTCGGCGGCGCCTGCCTCACGGGACAGGATCAGCGCACAGCCGCCGTCACAGGCGATCGACACTTCCTTGGCGACGAGGTTCATGCCGTCGCGTACGGGGTTGACGACCGCGACGTCGGCCAGCCGGTACGCCGCGAGCGATCGGGGGAGGTCGTCGTCGACCGCGAGGATCAGCGGATCCCAGTCAGGGCTGGCGAACTCGTCGATGATGTCGTCGGCGACGCGTTGCACCGAGGCGGCGTACTCGCGGTACTCCGGCAGGTCGTGACGGCTCGGGTACGCCAGCACGAGATGGACGACCCGGCCCTGCCACTCGGGATGCTTGCGTAACAGGTCGCGGTAGGCCAGCAGGCCGCGCACGATGTTCTTGGACAGCTCCGCGCGGTCGACTCGGATCAGCAGCCGGCGGCCACCGACCAGGCCGCGGAGTCCCGCCATCCGGGAGCGGACATCGGCCTCGTCGATCCGCTTGCGGAACGTGTCGGCGTCCAGGCCCAGCGGATGCACCCCGACGTCGGTGGTGCGGCCGGCGTAGGTGACCTGGCGCTGGGCGTAGTCGACGTTCGCGCCGAGGACGGACTCGCAGCAGGCGAGGAAGCTGGTGGCCCAGCGTTTGGCCAGGAAGCCCACGTGGTCGGCGGAAAGAAGGCCCTCCAGGAGGGCGACGGCGACGTCGTCGGGGAGCAGCCGGAAGTAGTCGGGCGGAGCCCAGGGCGTGTGCGAGAAGTGGCCGATCCGCAGGTCTGGGCGGCTCTCACGGATCAGTTGGGGGGTCAGCGTCAGGTGGTAGTCCTGGACGACGACCTTGGCGCCGGTCGCCGCCTCCTCGGTGATCGCCTGGGCGAAGGCCTGGTTGTAGTGGCTGTAGGACGCCCACTCGCGCCGGAAATGGCCGTCGAACAACGGGCGGTTCGCGGTGTCGAACAGCAGGTGATGGACGAACCACAGCGTCGAGTTGGCGATGCCGTTGTAGGCGCGGTGGAACGTCAGCGGTTCGATGTCGAGCATGCGTACGGGCGTCTGGCCGAGGTCCCAGCCCTTGTGCTGCGCCACGCGGTCAAGGCGGCCGTCGGGGGCGGCCCGGACGGCGGCGCGGTCGGCGTCGGAGAGAGCCGCGCAGACCCAGACCGTACGGGCTTGCGCGGGTAGCCCGGAAAGCGCGCTGACCAGGCCACCTGCGCCCGGCCGGGCACCGAGGGTGCCGTCATCGTCGCGGGTGAATGAGGTGGGGCCGCGGTTGGAAGCCAGCAGGATCTCCATCTCGCCTGCTTCGGGCATACCGGACGCCATGCGGCCCAAGCGTAGACCCGACCCCGGCCGCCAGGGAATCCTCTCCACCCAGCGGGAACCGCGGACTGTTCAGACGATCATGTACTTGTGTAAAGGTAACTTGACATCCGATCCGATGTAAAGCACCCTTGACATCATGCGAAACGACGTCCGGGAGCTACGTCGCGCCCGCGGGCTCTCCCAGTCCGACCTCGGCGGTGCGATGGGCGTCTCCCGGCAGACCGTGAACGCCATCGAGACCGGTAGGTACAGCCCGTCCCTGCCGCTGGCGATCAAGCTGGCGCGCTACTTCGGACTGTCAGTCGAGGAGGTTTTCCATGTCGACGAGTAAGACCCGCCGAAAGATCAACTGGCCGGCGATCGCCGCGGCGCCTGTTGGGGGCATCGCCATGTGCGTGGCGTCCGTCCTGAGCGACCGGGTGTGGCTCGGCGTCGCCTGCCTGGCCATCACGTTCGGGTTCGCGGCGGTCCTGGCGATCGTGTCGAGGTTCAGCGACACCGGCGCCCTCCTCGCCGACGACGTTCACGAGGAACGCAACGTCGACATCCACCAGCGCGCGGCGCTCTACACGCTCAACATCCTCGCGGTGTTCATCATCGGTGGCGGGGTCTACGAGCTGGCCCGCGGCGGCGACGGCGGCCCGTACGTCTTCCTCGCCTTCGTCGCGGGCGTCACCTACGTGGTTTGCCTGCTCGTGCTGAACCGGAGGTCCTGATGCGCCGCCTGCTCCTGCTCCCCCTCGTGCTGTCGCTCGTGGCTGTTGCCCCTCTGGCCCCTGCCGCCCCGGCGGCCGCCGCGACCGACCGCGAGGCGCTCACCGGTCTGGCGGGCCGGGTGGTCGAGGCCGGCGCCCCGGGCGCGATCGTGGCCCGGCGTACGGACGCGGGCTTCACTGCCGTGGCCCGCGGCCAGGCCGACCTCGAGACCGGCCGCGCCGCCGCCGCGACCGACCGGTACCGGATCGGCAGCAACACCAAGACGATGGTCGCGGTCGTCATGCTGCAGCTCGTCCAGGAAGGCAGGGTCGGCCTCGACGACCCGGTGAGCCGGCTGCTGCCCGGCCTCGGGCTCGACGAGCGGATCACCGTGCGCCACCTGCTCAACCAGACCAGCGGCTTCCACACCGACACGAAGGTCGCGTCGCCGCCGTACGGGTACGAGTTCAACCGCTTCCACTACTTCGAGCCCGAGAAGCTGGTCGAGATCGCGCTCACGAACACCGAGCCGCGGGCCGAGCCCGGCAAGCAGTACGAGTACTCCAACACCAACTACGTCCTCGCCGGCCTGGTCATCGAGCGCGTCACGCACAACCCGGTTCAGGTCGAGCTGCAGCGGCGGATCTTCGGCCCGCTGAAGCTGCGCGACACGTCGTTCCCGGCGTACAACCCGGTGATCTTCGGGCGCCACCTGTCCGGCTACCTGCCGGCCGACGGCGAGCCGCCGTACGACACGACGGTCTACTCCATGAGCTGGGTCTGGTCCGCCGGCGCGGTGATCTCGACGGTCCAGGACGAGACGACGTTCATGCGCGCGCTGTTCCACGGCAAGCTGCTGTCGAAGCGGATGTTCGCCGAGATGACCGAGCCCGGCCCGAACGGCCAGTACGCGATGGGGCTGGTCAAGCTACCGCTCGCCTGTGCTCCTGGCGGCTTCGTCTGGGGACACGACGGGATCGTCTTCGGCTACCTCAGCTCGGCGTTCAGCACCGCTGACGGCAGCATCCAGACCGCGGCCGTCGGCAACGCCTGGATCCTCGACGACAACGGCGCTCCGAGCTCGCTGGTCACGCAGGTCGGTGCGGTCGCCCTCTGCGGGGATACCGCCGGCATATCCGCCGTCGACGAGACCCGCGAGGCGCTCGAAGACGTTCCGGGTGGCGACGTCGCGCACCCGTAGCCACGACCAGCCACAGGCGAGGAAATAGAGCACGATCATCGGCAGGCCGAGGCAGCAGACGTACTGCCAGACGTGTCGTTCCTCGTGCGCCAGCAGCCGCGGGCGGCGATCCAGCTGCTCGCGGCTGTAGCGCGTCACGATCACGTTGCCGATCGTGAACGCGGCGTTCGGTGGATACGGCAGGCGGTGCGAGGTGGCCAGGATCAGGCCGCGTGGGCCCAGGCTGAACCTCGCCCGGCCGGCCAGCCCGGCGAGCAGGCCGAGTGGCGTGGCGAGATTCACCACGTTGACGATCGACCGCACCGCATACCGCACCCCACCAGGATCCCTCCGGCGTACCATCCCGGGCCGATTCCCCGTAATATCCGTCGGCGTGTCCCAAACGACTGCACGGCCGTCGCCACCGCGGGAGAACGCCCGGCGTTCCCTTCGCGTGCGCCGTCTGATCGTCGCCGGCGTGATCGTGCTCGAGCTCGCCCTCGGGCTCGCGCTGGTCGCGGCGTTCGGCGGGTTCCGGCCGGCGCCGGTGCAGCAGCCACCGTTGGCCCGGGCCGGTGACACGATCGACACGAAGCGCTTCGACATCAAGCCGCTCCGGGTCTGGCGCTACGACGTCGACCCGACGCAGAACCCCAAGTGGGCCGACAAGGGCCGCTTCCTCGCCGTCGAGCTCGAAGCGACGGTGACAGCCAAGGAAAGCGAACGGTTCAACTCCGAGCTGCAGCAGAGCATGCGGTTGAAGTATCCCGACGGGTTCGTCGTGAAGGGCATCGACTCCAAGTCCGTGCAGTACCGCAGCGGCGTGGTCTATGAGAAGGACCGCCAGTTCGCCCAGCTGCACCCGGGCATGCCGCGGCGCGTGCTCGTCGTCTACGCCCTCCCCAAGCAGCAGAAGTGGCCGTCGCATGTCGAGGTCTCGTTCCTCACCTGGGAATACTCCGCGGGCTTCCTCGACCCGAGCTTCGACTGGCGCCCGTCCATCGACGACACGGTGGCGGCGAGGGTCGACATGACCGTGCTGGAGGCGCCCAAGTGAAGCGTCTCCTGTGGATCCTGCTCGGGCTCGTACTGATCGCCGGGATCCTGGCCGCCGGGCGGTTCGCGCCCACCAGCAACCAGCAGGTCGCGCAGATCATCACGCGCGGGAAGCTCGGCGAGACCGTCGACACCGGCGGGTTCGAGCTGACGGTGCACAAGGTCCAGACCACGAAGACGCTGACGAGCGCTGACACGTTCGGCTCGAACGGAGGCCAGGTCACCAAGGACATCTTCCTGGTGATCGACGCCACGATCGTCGGCGACTGGCGTCCGGTGGCGTACGACGACGCGAGGCTCGAAACCGGTGGCGGCTACGAGTACCGCGCGTCCGACCGGTTCACCGGTGGCGTGATCACCGAGGACCAGATCCAGCCGGGCATCGCCCGCCGGGGCATGCTGGTGTTCGAGCTGCCGGCGGACCGGCTCGCGGGCGCGAAGCTTCGCCTCGGCCGAAGCGTGACCGAAGACATCCGGCTCGGCCCGGCCGCTCTCGTCGACCTGGGGCTCGACGACGCGAAGGCCGCCGAGCTGCTGAAGAAGTCCCCGAAGCAGATCAGGCTGCCCAAGGTGAGGTACGGCTGATGCACGAACCGCCGCGGCAGGACCGCCCGCCGTACCACCCCGGACAGCCCGGCCAACCGGGTCAGCCCGGCCAACCGGGACAGCCCGGCCAACCGGCACAGCCGTACCCAGGTCGGCAGCCGCACCCAGGGCAACCCGGCTACCCCGGACAGCAGGGCCCGTATCCCGGCCGGCCAGGTCCGGGTCAGCCGTATCCCGGCAGGCAGCCGTACCCACAGGCCGGCCAGCCACTACGCCAGGCGCCGCCGGAGCAGTCCGACCTGCAGCCGGCCAAGCCGAAGCGGCCACGCCGGCAGCGGCACTGGCCGTACATGCTGATGCTGGTTGTTCTGCTGCCTCTGATCGTTGGGTTCGAGTACTGGGTCGAGGCCAAGGACAACATCCTGAACGGCGAGTACGCCAAGCCGGCCGTGGTGGTGTCCAAGGGCGGGTCGGGCACCTACAAGGGTGCGACCTGGAAGCTGACGAAGATGGAGATCGACGCGGCGCCCAAGGAGCTGTTGGGGAAGCTGCCGCGGGGAACGCGCCTGGTGATGGCGACGATCGAGGTGACGCCCCGGACGGCCAAGGACGGCAAGGCGATCCAGTACTGCAGGTTCCAGGCTGTCGACAATCAGCCCCGGCTGTGGGACGCGCTGGCGGCCGACTCGTGTGCGCGCAAGAAGGGGGAGTACGAGGAGGTGCCGATTCCCGCGGGCCAGACCCAGACGGTGAAGGCGGCCTTCGTCGTCCCGAAGGACGCGGCGGGCGAGATCCGGGCCCAGGTGAAGCTGGGCACGGAGGGCGTGCTCGAGTTCACCCGCTAGCCACGCAAGCAGCGGCCCTGCCGGCGGCCGTTACCCAGGCATCAGGGCCGGCCCGGCCAGCCGCTCGTACCGCCGGCTGGGCCGCCATCGGCGCCGCCGCCCTGGGGCCGTGGTTGCGCGTCGGGCCGGGCAGGCCGTCCGCCTCCACCCGGTGGACGTTCACCCGGCCAAGGGTTTCCGGCAACGCCACCGGGCCGGGCAGGTCCGCCGGCCGGGGCGCCACCTCCACCGGGCCGCGCGGCGGGCGTTCCCGATCCACCGGTGCCCACACCGGCCGGCACCGGCGCCGCCGGGTTTTCGGCGTCCTTGGCGGTCACAGCAGGCTTGTACGCCCGCCGCTTTCCCTTCGCCTGGCTCCGCGCCACACCGCGCTCGAGCGCCATGCCGAACGCCGCCGCCAGCAGCGCGATCCGCAGGACCTCGTGGATGCCCTGCTCCAGCAGGTCGACCGGCCCGAGCCACGGCCACCACCAGCTCCACGGATGCGGCCCGATGAGGTACTTCACGCCGATCGCGATCCAGCCGGAGAGCACGCCGGTCAGCAGGTAGAGCAGGCAGAACGTGAGGTAGAACAGCAGGCCTGCCCGGAAGATCAGCCGGATGCCGTTGACCAGCGGTGTCCACTTGTCGCGCCACTCACGGGTGAACAGCTCCGCCAGCCGGCCGGTCCGCTGCGAGAGCCGCGTGAACAGCTGCTCGTCCCGGGCCATCTCGAAGCCGTAGACGGCGCCCGCGATCGTGAGCCACAGCAGCGGCTGCAGGAAGTCGTCGGAGAGCTCGGCGTTCCACTGCGTGAGCCACGCCCACGCCTGTCCCAGCTTCTCCAAGGACAGTCCCGGCACCAGCCCGACCAGTTGCGCGATCATGTCGACGATGCCCCGCTCGGCGTTCGCCCAGAACATCCGTCCCGCGAGCCAGGCGAACCAGTTGGAGATCAGCGCGTAGACCGTGAACACGCTGAAGAACATGAAGTTGGCCTCGAAGAACGCCGTCACCAGGCCGAGCAGCCGTCCGCCACGCCGGTTGTAGATCGTCTCGAACAACGCGCGGACGAGCCACGACCCGACGGCGATCAGCAGTGGGATCAGTGCGCGGGCGCCGGTGGCCGCACCGAGCTCGGACATCACGTCCATGCCCTGGGTGAGGTCCTGGTTGACCGCCTGCCGGCCCCACATCTGGACTTCCTCGGTGAAGAGTCCCCAGGCGCCGTAGAACACCAGGAACGGCAGGATGCTCTCGGCGATCGCGTCGACCATCGGGCGCCGGCCGGTCGGCTCGAGGGCCTCCGCGGGGTTCGGCACCTCGCCGTCCTTGTTCCGGAGCATCGTGAGGCCGGGACGCATCGACTGGAACATCAGGATGGTCGCGGCCAGCATGACCAGCACGCTGACCGACAGGCCGCCGAAGCCGAGCCAGACGTTGCGGTAGGACAGCCAGGCCGAACCGCGCAGGACCAAGTCGTGCACGATGTAGCCGAGCGCGAACCAGAAGATCAGTGGCGCCCAGTAGCGTCCCAGGAGCCCGGCTGCCCGAACTGGCAGCATCACGGCCGACGAGGCTTGCATTCCGCGGATGGTATCCAGGATTTGGTGTGGACCGCCACGCGAGGGCAAGCCAACCGTGAGCCGACTGTAAATTGTCTACGACAGGCCCGCCACGACCACGAGCCGCTGCTCGCCATGACCAGTGGGTGACATCGCTGTCTCGGATACCGGGCGCGCATAACGACATATGAGATGCGTCAGCTAATGTCGTTGAGGTGCTGGACCACAACCGGCGCCCCACAACTGAATAAGCAACTCATCCAGAGGGGCAGAGGGACCGGCCCTATGAAGCCCCGGCAACCGGCCAGCCGCCCGCGTGCGTCACTCGCGTCTTTGCGAGGCCCGCGGCGGCACGGTGCCAACTCCGGCCCGTCACGGGAGATCCCCGTCGGGAGAGATGAGGGGAAGGCCTCGCATGACAACCACTTACGCCGAGACAGTTTCCGGCGGCCAGACGCTGCCCAGCCAGTTCACCCCGCGCGAGGGCGCGTTCGGCAATGCCACCGAGCTCCGCTGCCGCGAGTGCGGCGCGACCACGACGCTCGGCCCGCACTACGCCTGTACGGAGTGCTTCGGTCCGCTCGAAGTCGCCTACGACTACCCGAAGATCACCCGCGAGCAGATCGAGGCCGGCCCGCGTAACATCTGGCGCTACCAGCCCTTGCTGCCCGTTCCCGCCGACGTCGCGACGTTCCCGAACACCGAGCCCGGCTTCACCCGGCTCGTCAAGGCCGACCGGCTGGCCGCCGAGCTCGGCCTTTCGAAGCTGTGGATCAAGGACGACTCCGGCAACCCCACCCACTCGTTCAAGGACCGCGTGGTCGCCGTCGCGCTGACCGCGGCCCGCGAGCTCGGCTTCCAGGTGCTCGCCTGCCCGTCCACCGGCAACCTCGCCAACGCCACCGCCGCGGCCGCCGCCCGCGCCGGCATCCGCAGCGTCGTGATGATCCCCAGCAACCTCGAGCAGCCCAAGGTGCTGGCCTCGGCGATCTACGGTGGCACGCTCGTGGCGATCGAGGGCACCTACGACGACGTCAACCGGCTCGCGAGCGAGATCGCCGGTGAGGAAGAGTCCTGGGCGTTCGTCAACGTCAACGTGCGGCCCTACTACGCCGAGGGCTCCAAGACGCTCGGCTACGAGATCGCCGAGCAGCTCGGCTGGCGCGCGCCGCAGCAGGTCGTCGTCCCGATCGCGTCCGGCGCCCAGCTGGTGAAGATCGACAAGGGCCTGCGGGAGCTCAGCGAGCTCGGCCTGATCGACGAGACTCCGTACAAGATTTTCGGCGCGCAGGCCACGGGCTGCTCGCCGGTCGCGCAGGCGTTCCGCGCGGGCCACGACGTCGTGGCTCCGGTGAAGCCCGACACGGTCGCGAAGTCGCTGGCGATCGGCAACCCGGCCGACGGGCCCTACGTCCTCGACGTCTGCCGCCGCACCGGTGGCACGGTCGAGGACGTCAGCGACGCCGAGGTGGTCGAGGGCATCCAGCTGCTGGCCAGGACCGAAGGCATCTTCGGCGAGACCGCCGGCGGTGTTACCGTCGCGACGCTGAAGAAGCTGGTCGAGACCGGGCAGCTCGACCCGGAGGCCGAGACCGTGATCATCAACTCCGGCGACGGGTTGAAGACGCTCGACGCGATCTCCGGCTCGGTCGGCCCCACGGCCACCATTCGTCCGACGTACGAAGAGTTCACGAAGGCAGGTTTGGCATGAGCGTCCAGGTCCGGATCCCGACGATCCTGCGCACCTACACCGGCGGTGCCTCCGAGGTGACCGCCGAGGGTGTAACGCTGGCCGAGGTGCTCGAATCGCTGGAGAAGGAGCACCCGGGCATCCGGGCACGCGTACTCGACGACGCCGGCAAGCTGCGCCGATTCGTCAACGTCTACGTCGGTGAGGAGGACGTGCGGTTCGCGTCCGGCCTGGAGACGCCGACGCCCGACGGCACGCAGGTCTCGGTGATCCCCGCGGTCGCGGGCGGCTGAGTGCGGTTTCCCGACGCGGCGTTCGTGGTCGAGGACGCCGGTGATGTGCTGCGCGCTGCCCGGCGGGATGGCGACCGTTTCACAGCCGGTGCGACCGAGATCGCCTTGTCCGCGGGCGATTCCGGGCTGGAGATCGCGCTCGCGTCCTCCGGCCCGTTGTCGCGGGTCGTCCTGCGCTGGTCGGCTCCGCCGCCGGAGGGTGCGCTGATCCTGGGCGACGCCTGGGAACGTTCGTACGGCGACCTGCAGTGGCGGCACGTACAGCCGGAACGCGTGCTGCCGTGGAGCTTTCTCGTGCACGACGCGGCGGCCGGCTCGACCCGCGGCGTGGGCGTGCGGGTACGGCCGTCGACGTTCTGCGCGTGGACGGTCGACGAGGCCGGGTTCTCCTTGTGGCTGGACGTACGAAACGGCGGATCGCCCGTCCTGCTGGGCGACCGGACGCTCGCCGCCGCGACGGTCGTGAGCGTCGACGGCGAGCATCCGTACGACACACAGCGCGCGCTGAACGCCGCCATGTGCTCCGATCCCTTGCCGGTCGGCGATCCCGTGGTCGGGTGCAACAACTGGTACTACGCCTACGGTGTCGACTTCGGTCCCGAGCAGGTGATCCGCGACGCCGACACGATCGTGGAGTACGCCGACGGGCATGCCGTCCGGCCGTACTGCGTGGTCGACGCCGGCTGGAGCGAGGGCGGCGTGTGCCCGGGCGGCCCGTGGACGCAGGGCGTGCCGGGGCTGTTCGACGATCTGCCGGGTCTCGCCGCCGCGGTCGCCGAGCGCGGCGCGCGGCCGGGCATCTGGATGCGGCCGGCGGCGCTCTCGTTCGTCGACGACCCGGCGCGGCTGCGCTCCGGACCGTGCAGCGTCCGCGAGAAGCCCCTGGATCTCACGCTCGCCGGCAACCTCGAGACGATCGGCCAGGACGTCTCCCGCCTGGTGGGCTGGGGCTTCGAGCTGGTCAAGCACGACTTCTCGACCTACGACATGTTCGCGCGCTGGGGCCCGGACATGGGTCTCGCGATGACCGAGCCCGGCTGGTCGTACGCCGATCGGAGCCTGACCAACGCGGAGATCCTGCTCGGCCTCTACCGCACGATCCGCTCGGCGGCGGGATCCGCGGTGGTGATCGGCTGCAACACCGTCGGGCACCTGGCGGCAGGGCTGGTCGAGGTGCAGCGCACCGGTGACGACACCTCCGGCCGCGAGTGGGAGCGCACGCGGCGGATGGGCGTCAACACGCTGGCGTTCCGGCTGGCGCAGCACGGCTCGTTCTTCGCTGTGGACGCCGACTGTGTGCCGTGCACGCCGCAGACGCCGTGGGCCAAGAACCGGCAGTTCCTCGACCTGGTGGCGCGCTCGGGCACGGCGTTGTTCGTCTCGGTCGACCCGGCTTCACGTACGCCGGAGGTCGACGCCGACCTGCGTGCCGCGGTCCGGCTCGCGCTCTCCGGCGGCGACGCGGGCGGCCTGGAGCCCGTCGACTGGCTGCGGACGACCGCGCCGACGCAGTGGTGTACGGGTGCTGGAGCAGGCACTGAAACGGTGTCGTACGACTGGCTCGAACCGTTCGGCGCCTCGGCGTTATAGATCGGTTTCGACGGGGTTACAGGCATTTCAGCATCTGAACTGTTCGCAGTGAGTTACCGACGCGTATGGCCTTGTGGCATTGGGCTTGGAGCCGCGAAAACACAACTCGACTACTGCGGGCTGAACACCTCGCACGTTCGCGCACGTACGGTAATCAACCCAGGCCACTCGGTCCGTACTCGGACGAAATGATCATGGCAACCCCTCCACAGAAGCATCCAAAACAGTTAAGGTCGGGGGCGGTCGGCATGACCGCGCGGTGCCGTTCGACCACGGGGGGCGACGACCGCGCGGGTGATCGCAACACCTCCCCTTGGGGACGGGTGCGGCAGAAGCACGACCCGGACCCGCTGAAAGGGAGCGGGTCTGACACCCGATCGGCCTTGAGGAGAGGTCATGACGCAGGGCACTGTGAAGTGGTTCAACGCCGAGAAGGGCTACGGGTTCATCGCCGTCGAGGGTGGCAACGATGTGTTCTGCCACTGGTCGAAGATCGTGATGGACGGATACAAGTCGCTCAACGACGGCCAGGCCGTCGAGTTCGACGTGGTCGAGGGGCCGAAGGGCCTCGAGGCACACAACGTCCGTCCCGCGTGATTGACCGCGAGAAAGCGGTATCCCGCTAGTTGGACTACGGGCCGAACGAGGGTCCGGATGGTTCCCAGGCCATCCGGACCCTCGTCGTATGTGCGGCGCGACGCCTCAGGGGTGGCTTTCGGCTTGCACTCTCACCGGTCGAGTGCTAAACACGTGTTAGCACTCGAAGGTCGCGAGTGACAACCGTTCCGGTTGGTTCGACGAGGCGCTCGAAGGAGTGGGCGCCGTCCGTCGCGGGCGTCGAGCCGGCCACACCAAATCCACCCGATTGGGAGGATCTAGCTAGATGCCCAAGATCATTGCGTTCGACGAGGACGCCCGGCGCGGTCTCGAGCGGGGCATGAACGCCCTCGCCGACGCCGTGAAGGTGACGCTCGGTCCGAAGGGCCGCAACGTCGTCCTCGAGAAAAAGTGGGGCGCGCCGACGATCACCAACGACGGCGTTTCCATTGCGAAGGAGATCGAGCTCGAGGACCCGTGGGAGAAGACCGGGGCCGCGCTCGTCAAGGAAGTTGCCACCAAGACCGATGACGTGGCCGGTGACGGCACGACCACCGCGACCGTTCTCGCCCAGGCACTGGTGCGCGAGGGTCTGCGTAACGTTGCCGCCGGCGCCAACCCGATGAGCCTGAAGCGCGGCATCGAGGCGGCGGTCGCCGCCGTGTCCGAGCAGCTGGCTCTGGCCGCCAAGGATGTCGAGACCAAGGAGCAGATCGCCTCGGTCGCCGAGATCTCCGCGGGCGGCGACACCAGCGTCGGCGAGATCATCGCCGAGGCGATGGACAAGGTTGGCAAGGAAGGCGTCATCACCGTCGAGGAGAGCAACACCTTCGGTCTCGAGCTCGAGCTCACCGAGGGCATGCGCTTCGACAAAGGTTACATCGCTCCTTACTTCGTCACCGACTCCGAGCAGATGGAGGCCGTCCTCGACGACCCCTACATCCTCGTGGTCAACAGCAAGATCTCGGCGGTCAAGGACCTGCTGCCGGTCCTGGAGAAGGTCATGCAGTCGGGCAAGCCGCTGCTGATCATCGCCGAGGACGTCGAGGGTGAGGCGCTGGCGACGCTGATCGTCAACAAGATCCGCGGCACGTTCAAGTCCGTCGCGGTGAAGGCGCCCGGCTTCGGCGACCGCCGTAAGGCCATGCTCGGCGACATCGCCATCCTGACCGGTGGCCAGGTGATCTCCGAGGACGTCGGCCTCAAGCTCGAGAACGCCACGCTCGACCTGCTGGGCAGCGCCCGCCGGGTCGTCGTGACCAAGGATGAGACGACCATCGTCGACGGCTCCGGTGACGCTGACGAGATCGCGGGGCGGACCAACCAGATCCGCACCGAGATCGACAAGAGCGACTCCGACTACGACCGCGAGAAGCTGCAGGAGCGGCTGGCCAAGCTGGCCGGCGGCGTCGCGGTGATCAAGGTCGGCGCGGCCACCGAGGTCGAGCTGAAGGAGCGCAAGCACCGCATCGAGGACGCCGTGCGCGCGGCCAAGGCTGCCGTCGAGGAGGGCATCGTCGCCGGTGGTGGCGTCGCTCTGCTGCAGGCCAGCACGACCGCGTTCGAGAAGCTGGACCTGTCCGGCGACGAGGCGACCGGCGCCAACATCATCAAGGTCGGTCTGGAGGCGCCGCTGAAGCAGATCGCCGCCAACGCCGGTCTCGAGGGCGGCGTCGTGGTGGAGAAGGTGCGCAACCTGCCCGCGGGTCACGGCCTCAACGCCGCGACCGGCGAGTACGTCGACATGCTGGCGGCGGGCGTGCCCGACCCCACGAAGGTCGTGCGTTCCGCGCTCCAGAACGCCGCTTCCATCGCGGCCCTGTTCCTGACGACCGAAGCGGTCATCGTGGACAAGCCCGAGAAGGAGAAGGCACCGGCGGGCGGCGGCATGCCCGACGGTGGCGGCATGGACTTCTAAGTCCTCCCCTTCACGACGAAGGGCGGCTCCTGGTTCTCCGGGAGCCGCCCTTTCGTCATTTCTGTTGAGCTTGAGGAAGCTTCCTCTGCGCATGCGTACGGGAAGCAGTGATGAGCAGTCGTCCTCGATACGCGCGGGCACCCCGCATCCGGTGACAACGACCGGCCGATCGCGGGCGAGTCATCGTTGATCGACCAGATCGTCGGTGAGGGCGCCCGCCGGATACTGGCCGAAGTCCTGCCGGGCCGAGGTCGACGCCTATATCGCCGCGTTCGCTGACGAGCGGGACGAGCACGGCCACCGCCTGGTCGTGCGCAACGGCTACCACCAGCCCCGCGAGGTACTCACGTCGGCCGGGGTAATCGCGGTGACCGCGCCGCGGGTCAACGACAAGCGCACCGACCCGGACGCCGGTGAACGGAAGCTGTGCCTGCTGGTGATGATCGGTGTGCGTGCTGATGGCCGCAAGGAACTGGTCGCGCTGGCCGATGGCTACCGGGAGTCAACCGAGTCGTGGGCGATCTGCTGCGGGACTGCTGTCGGCGGGGCATGGTCGGGCCTGTGCTGGCCGTCGGCGACGGGGCGCTGGGGTTCTGGGGCGCGTTAGGTGAAGTCTTCCCGCAGACACGCGAGCAAAGGTGCTGGTCGCGAGGACCCCAGGGCCGTGAGGACAAGCCCCACCGTGAGCGATATGAGGCCGGTCATCGTGCGGATGGCATGCGATTGGTGATGTCATCCCGCTTCGGGACGTGCTGCAGCTCTCGGGGCGAGGCCGAGTGCGAAATCGACGCACTCGTCGTCCTGCTGGGGCGTGCTGCCGCTGACGGCGACGGCCCCGATGACGGCGTCGCCGCGTCGGATCACGCGGGCGCCGGCGCCTGCGACGATTGGCGTCCCGGCGATCTGGGAGAGCTGGGCAAAGAGGGCCGGCCAGGTTTGCTGGAGCTTGATGAGGTCGGCACCGTGGCGACCCAGCAAGGCGATGCTCGTCGCTTTCTCCGGGGCGACGCGCGCGGACAGCGGCGGTGCGCCGTCCATGCGGTCCATGAGGCGGAGGTGGCCGCCTTCGTCGGCAATCGCGACCGACAGCCGGGCACCGATCGCGGTCGCGTGCTGCTGGATGCGGGTGCTGAGGTCTCGGGCTTCCTGCTGGGTGAGCGGCATCGTCTACCCCAATTCCTTGGATGAACCAATCTTGGACGGACCAAGGGTAGCGCGAATCGTGGGACGAGCCAAGGGATTGGCTAGACTGCCGTCATGGAGGTGGAGGCGCAGGAAGCGCCGGCCCGGCTGCGCGGCAAGCCGAGCTGGCTGATCAGCAAGACGTCGGCGCGCACACACCGGCTCATCGCGGAGGCGATGACGGCTGTCGGCGCACACGCCTACCACTTCGCGATCCTCGCCGCACTCGAGGAGTTCGGGCCGCAGAGCCAGGCACGGATCGGCCAGCGCTGCGGCATCGACCAGAGCGACATGCACGCGATGCTCGCCGAGCTCGCCGAGCAAGGGCACATCCAGCGCGCGCCAGACCCGGACGACCGCCGGCGGAACCTCATCACATTGACGGCGGCCGGACGGAGGCGGATGGTCGCATTGGACACCGCGGTGTCCGGCGTCCAAAACGACGTGTTCGGCCTGTTGTCCGACGAGGAGCGCAGGCTGTTGGTCGACATGCTCACCCGCGTGATGGGCTGACCAAGCACACCGCGTCGCATGGACCGCGATCCGATCGCCGCTGCCCGGGCTCAATTCGGTCGCCCGCCCGCTACCACAAGGGGACGACCCACGATCCGCGCCGATTGGCCCACAGCACTCGGCCAGAGCCACCCATCATCGCTGCCCTCGCCAAAACGTCATCCGATCCACAGGATTCGACAAT
Organism: Flindersiella endophytica; assembly: GCF_054779015.1. NCBI lineage: Bacteria > Bacillati > Actinomycetota > Actinomycetes > Propionibacteriales > Nocardioidaceae > Flindersiella > Flindersiella endophytica. The sequence goes on along the minus strand of NZ_BAAGYY010000009.1, from coordinate 37,022 downwards.
TGCTCGCCGCCGCGTCGGAAAGATGATCGACGGCGAGTACTGGCGGTACTGGGCGTCCTAGCGTGGCCGGATGGCCGAGGAAAGCCCGTCGGCAGAGCCATTCCTACGCAGACTTCCGAGCAGCCAGGATCGCGAACGAGAGGTATTCGCCCTGGTCGGCTTCGAGCATCGCGATCGTCGGCTGGTGGGCTCCGGCGCAGGCCCACAGCAGCCAGTCGTCCCAGCCGTGGGCCTGTAGCCGGGCCGAGGTCACGGTGACCAGTTCGGTGATCTCCCAGTGGAACCGCCACCATTCGGCGGTGTGCCAGGCGATCGCCTCCCAGCCGACGAGGGCCTTGATGTGCTCCGGGATGTAGCCCAGCTCGCGGATCTCCTTCGTCATCCCTGGCGTCGCGATCCCGAGTTGCCCGCCGGGACGCAGGAAGCCCGTGAGGTACGGCAGGTAGCCGTCGGCCGTTCCGAAGTACTCGTAGGAGTCGATGCTCACGACCGCGTCGAACGACTCGGGCTCGAACGGGAGCGCGTGCGCCTCCGCCCGTACGGCTTGAACCCGGTCGGAGACGCTGGCCTCGGCGAACACCGCGTTCGCCTCCTCGGGCGGCACCCAAAGGTCGGCCGCGACCACCTCGACGCAGAACTCCCTGGCGAGGAACACCGACGTCGCGCCCTTGCCCGAGCCGAGGTCGAGCACGCGCATGCCAGGGCGGAGGTCGAGGTCGCCCGCCAGGTCTTCGAGCAGCCACAGCGGATTCGGCCCCATGTCGAGGTTCAGCAGCCACGCGGGGTCGTATCCCGCCGAGCGAGGGTAGATGTCCGGGCGGACGAGGTCATGCAGTGCGCTCACGACGAAGCAGCTAACCAGATCGCGTCGAAGTGCCGGACCTCTCGGTCGTAGTCCGCCAGCACCGCCTGCGCCTGCGGGGTGACGTGCGCCTGCTCGTAGTGGTCGCCGGCGAAGGCGCGGATGGCGTCGAGTGAGTCGAACATCGTCAGCGTGCGCAGCTCGAGGTCGTCGCGCAGCAGGTACGCGCCCCGGAAGCCGTCGATACCGCGAAGGTCGGCGACGACCGAGGTCTCGAAGATGCGCTGGTAGCTGTCGGCGGCGGCCCGGCTGCTGGTCCGGGCGCTCCAGATTCGGCAGATCATGCCGTCAGCCTCGCAGCGGAAGATCCCTACCGGCTTGAAGATCCGTGCTCAACAGCTGACGTACGCCGCGCGGCGGTACGCCCGTCTCGGCGCGGACCGTACGCGTGAGGTGCGCGTGGTCGGCGAAGCCGAGGTCGGCCGCCAGCCGCGCGAGGTCGGTCTCGCCGGCCTCGATCCGGTCAAGAGCCAGGCGTACGCGCAGCCGGTTCCGGAACCTGGTCAGCGTTTCGCCGGTCACCCGGCGGAAGACGCGGCTGAGATGTGAGCGGGACGCGCCGACGTCCCGGGCCAGTGCGTCGAGGGTGAGCGTCGCCGGATCGGCGGCCAGCCGTTCGCGTGCGGCGTGGGCGAGGCGCCGGTGCGCGGCGTCAACCGCGGCTGGACGCGGCGGCTGCCGCAGCAGGTCGGCCGCGAGCACGGCAACGCGCTCGGCCAGTTCGAACTCCTCGGCACCGTTTCGGGCCCGAGCGACGAGCACCCGGTGCGCCAGCCAGCTCCTCGCCGTCGTACGGATCGGGCCACGGGCATCGGAGTAGGAGTGGGTGTAGCGGTCCGCGAGCGTGATCACGGTGCACACGTCCTCGACGCCGGGCCGGTGGGCGATGCTGTGCTCGTCGCCGGGCTGGCCGGCGTAGGCCAGCATCGGGTCCGCGACGCCATCCCAGCCGCCGAGCCGGAGCCGGAAGACGCCTCGGCGGACGAATACCAGGCGCTGCGTCGCCAGCGGCTCCGGTTTGGTCCATGCCGAGGTGTCGCGGACGATGCGGAGCTCGTCGATCGCGAAGCCGCCGCCAACGGCCAGCCGTCGAGTGGTGCGCATAAGGAAAGATAAACCCTTGTGAGCATTGAGCGCGCGAAGACGATCCTGGCAGCCCATCCGCTGATCGACGGTCACAACGACCTGCCGTGGGAGTTCCGGCAGCAGGTGGCCTACGACCTCGACCGGCTCGACCTCACCCAGCCGGTGCCGACCACGCAGACCGACATCCCGCGGTTGCGGGCCGGCGGCGTGGGCGGGCAGTTCTGGTCGGTGTTCGTGCCGAGCCGGCTGCAGGGTGACAAGGCGGTCTCCGCGACGCTCGAGCAGATCGACTTCGTACACGCGATGGTGCGGCGCTATCCCGACACGTTCGCGCTGGCGGGTACGGCCGACGACGTCGTGCACGCGATGGACGGCGGCCGGATCGCCTCCCTGCTGGGGATGGAGGGTGGGCACTCGATCGACAGCTCGCTCGGAACGCTGCGGATGATGTACGAGCTCGGCGTGCGCTACATGACATTGACGCACAACGACAACGTGCCGTGGGCCGACTCCGCGACCGACGAGCCGAAGCTCGGGGGCCTGTCGTCGTTCGGCGAGTCCGTGGTCGCCGAGATGAACCGGATCGGCATGCTGGTCGACCTCTCGCACGTCTCGGCCGACACGATGCGGGCCGCTCTGGCGTGCACGTCGGCGCCGGTGATCTTCTCGCACTCGTCCGCACGCGCGGTGTGCGACGTACCCCGTAACGTGCCCGACGACGTCCTGCGCTCGTTGCCGGCGAACGGCGGCGTGTGCATGGTGACGTTCGTACCCGAGTTCGTCTGCCCGGAGTCGGCCGAGTGGCGTTCGGAAGCGGCTGCGGCGGCACGCGAGGTCGGCATCGATCCGCACGACCTGCAGGCGTTCTTCCCGTTCACCAAGGACTGGATGCGCGACCACCCGAAGCCGAGCGGAACGGTCTCCGACGTGGTCGCACATGTCGAGCACGTCCGGGAGGTGGCCGGCATCGACCACATCGGCCTGGGCGGCGACTACGACGGCACGGACGTCTTCCCGGAGGGCATGGACGACGTGTCGGGCTACCCTCTGCTGTTCGCGGCCCTGCTCGAGCGCGGCTGGTCGGAGGACGACCTCGCGAAGCTCGCGAACGGCAACATCCTGCGGGCCTTGCGCGCCGCCGAAGCGGTGGCGGCCGCGGCGTGAGCGACGGCGCACGCGCCGGCCGGGTCGAGCTGCACTGCCACCTCGACGGCTCCGCCCGGCCGCGGCCTGATGCACTACATCGGCCACATCGACGTCGCGTTGCTGGTCCTGCAGACGTCAGACGCCCCGCGCCGTGCTAATACTCGAGCTGCGCCCAGTCGATCTCGATCTTGATGGGGTTCGTAACCTCGGGTTTGCTGCCTGCTTCGTCCTTCATGAACGTGCCGAGGTGCTTGTAGGACCTGGACGCCTCGTCGAGCCGGTAGCGCTCGATGACCGAGACGCCGGTCATGTCCACGCGCACGATCCAATAGTGCGGTATGCCGCATTTGGCGTACTCCGCGGGCTTGTCCACGGTGTCGGTGGTCTCCGAACCAGGCGAGACGATCTCAACGACGAGCAGTGCGCAGTCTATGGGCCAGATCAGTCCCATTCGATGCGGCGCCAGGCGTGGCCGAGCTCGTGCATGCGCTTGAGCTCGATCAGGAAGTTCTGCCACCCGATCTGATACCCCTCGGCAGAGTAGTCGCCGAAGCCCGAATGCGTGATCGTGACCTTCACCGCGCCGTACGACGTCTCGACCAGGTCCCAGCGCACCTGGGTGTCCGGCCGGCCCTCGATCCGCCAGCTGTACGCAAGCACCCGATTCGCCGCGAAGTCGACGATGCGCGCCGGCCCGTGGTCCCAGCCGAACTCGTAGCGGCCGCCGACCCACGGCTCGACCACGGCCTTGCCCGCGATCCACCGGTCGAGCTGCTCGGTCTCGACCAGCGCGCCGAAGACCTGCTCCGCCGGCGCGCGGATGACGATCTCCGCGCGGCCCACGCCGCGGTACGACGTGGTGAAGTCGTGGCGGTCGGCCAGGTCGAGGCCTTCGCAGTAGTTGGCGAGGTTCGCGGTCGACAGGAACCAGAAGTCGCTCAGGTTGGCGGCGTCGAACTCCCATGGTGGCGGATCGTCCTGGACGAGATAGAGGCTCGTGCCCTCACCATGTGCCTCCAACGCCAGCTCACACAGGCGTTCGCGGTCGCCGATCAACCAGGCGAGCCGGAGCAGGCGGTCCGGATCGTAGGCGAGCAAGCGCTGCCGGTGACGTTTGCCGTTTGGGGTGAAGCGTCCCCAAAACTCGTAATGTCCGTCTGGCATGGACACGTCGGCTCGTTCGGCGAACCAGCGAGTCAGTGCCATCGGATCGACCAGCGCCCGGTAGACGTCCGCCGGTGCGGCCGCAATGTGCGCACGGATGGTGAAGCGGTTCTGGGTCATGACGCGGCCCCTTGCGTTGTGGCCCTGGTTGGACTTTCACCGCGTCAGTGCTGGTATGTCAAGCCGAAATCGGGAGATCAGATGCTTGACGGCTTGTGGTAGAGCTTGCCGAGTTGTGCGACGGACATCCCGGAACGCTCGCAGACCCAGTGCGGATCGGCGCCCAGATCGGGGTTGATCCGTAGTTCGTGCGGTTCGACCGCATCGCAGGAATGGCAAAGTGGCCAGCGTCCAACCGCGTCGAACAACGCATCCTGGACATCCTGCGCGAGCTGGCCGGCGACGTAGTCGGCGCCTTCCGGCCACTCCTGCACCCACCAGCGGCGTTCCGCGACGGCGTCCTCCAGGATCGACACGCCACGTGGATCGGCGAAACCGCAGGCCTGCAGATCATGGAGTACGAGCGCACGCGCACCCATCAGCGGGTCATCGACCATCACGTTGCGGTTCCTGGCAGGCTTCGGGGTATGACGCGCGCCTTGCTCGAGATCATCGCTCTTGGCCCGGCGGATGCGGCAGCCGCTGCGGAGGGCGGCGCCGACCGCCTGGAAGTGGTCACGTCGATGGACGCCGACGGGCTGTCGCCGGAGCCGCGGGTGATCGCGGAGATCCGCCGGGAGACTGACCTGCCGATGCGGGTGATGTTGCGGATCAACGAGGGTTTCAGTACGACTCCTTCGGATCTGAATCGTCTTGTGCTGCTGGCGGAGGAATACAGCCATGCCGGCGCCGACGGCTTCGTGTTCGGCTTCCTCACGCCGACGCTCGAAATCGATGTCGACGTTACGCTTCGGCTGGCCGAAGGGCTACGCGACTTGCCGTGGACGTTCCACCGCGCCATCGATCACGCCCTGGACGCTGACCAGGCCTGGACCGCGCTGAAGCCGATGGTGGGTGCCGGGCTCGACAACGTGCTGACGGGCGGCTCGGCTCGTGGCGCCGGCTCCGGCGTCGACGCGCTGGTCACCCGGGCGCGTTCCGACCGGCTGGCAGCTGACCTGATCATGGCGGGCGGCGGATTGCGCGCCGAGCACGTGCCGTGGCTGGCGCAGGCCGGCGTACGCGCGTACCACGTCGGCACGGCCGTGCGCCCGGACGGCTCGTGGAAGGCTTACGTCGACGCGGGTTACGTCCGCTCGTGGCGCACGCTCGTCGACGAAGAGGTGTCCCGCGCCGCCGACTGATCGGAGTGTTCGGCTGAGCGGCCGGTCAGGCTGTTCCGCGGACGGCCCAGGCTCGCGCGGTCAGCCGGATCGTTCCGTCGGACTCGGCGGGAACCCGAGCGCGGAGCCGTTCCCGCAGCGCGGCCTTGCGGTCCTCCGGCAGCGTCGCGACGTAGGTGGGCGCTGAGCCCTGCCCGCCCAGGAACGGCGTCCAGTAGTCGTCGAATCCGGTGAACACCGTCGGCACGTCGATCGCCTCGACGGCGACCTCGCCGAGCCCGGCGCCAGCCCACAGCTGCCGTAGCCCTTCCGGCCGGCACAACGGGAAGCGCAGCCCTTCGTCCAGGTCGGCGGCCGCCGGATCGAGCGCGACAGCGGCGTCCCAGAACAGCCGCATCATGACCATGCCCTCGGCGTAGTCCCACACATACGCCGCGACCGTTCCGCCCGGCGCGACGGCCCTCGCGAATCCAGCGACCGCATCGGCCGGCGACGGCATGAAGTTCAGCGCGAGCCCGCTGACCACGACGTCGAACTCACCATCCGGCAGCGCGTCGGCGCTGCCGGAAACGAAGCTCGCCCGCGGGTCAACGATCCGCGAGCGAGCTTCCTCGAGAAAACCTGATGACGGGTCGACGCCCCACGACACGTTCGGGAGCACCGGCCGCGAGCACGGCCGCGGTGAGCGCGCCCGTGCCACAGCCGACGTCCAGCCAGCGCAGCCCACCGGGCAGGCCGAGCTTGCCGACGAACTCCGGTGCCACGGTTCGGCTCCACCGCCCGACGTAGGCCTCGTAGGCGCCGCCCACGGCCCACACGTCCTTCATACAGCGAAGCGTAGGCCGCGAAACGGGAGCGTCAGTCCAGTTTCCGGTAGTTCACATCCAGAGCGTCGAGCCGGGCCAGGTGCGGCCGCAGCCGCTCGGCGACGAACGTCTCGAACGGGTCGACCGCGGCCGACGGGTCGCGCCACACCGCCTCGGCGAACGCCAGCGCCCGCGGCGCCCACATGTACTCCACGTGCTCCGGCGTCGGCATGTACTCCGTCCACACGTTGCACTGCGAGCCGAGGATGTGCGCCGCGGCCTCGTCCGACAGGCCCGCGGGCACGACCTGGTACTCGTACACCTTCGACAACGGGATCAGGCTGCCGATCGCGAGCGGCTCGCCGTCTCCTTCGGCCTGGTAGTAGTCGAAGTAGAGGTAGGTGTTCGGGCTCATCACCACGTCGAGCCCACCCTCGGCCGCCTCGATGCCGCCCTTCTCGCCACGCCACGACATCACGACGACATCGTCGGGCAGTGCCGACGGGCCACCGCCCTCGAGTACCTCGTCCCAGCCGACCATCCGGCGGCCCTTGCCGGCCAGGAACTCGGCCATCTGCTGGCTGAACCACGGCTGCAGATCCTCGGCGCTCGAGAGGCCGAGCTCCGCGATCCGGCGCTGGGCCGCCGCACTGGCCTCCCACTCGCCACGCGGGCACTCGTCGCCACCGGTGTGGACGTACGGCGCCGGGAACAGCTCGACGACCTCCGCCAGCACGTCGCGGCAGAACTGCACGGTCGGCTCTTCGACGTTCAGCACCTGGTCGGCGATGCCCCAGCGGGTACGCACGGAGTACGGCCCGGTGCCGTTGCCGAGCTCCGGGTACGCCGTGATCGCCGCGACCATGTGGCCCGGCATGTCGATCTCGGGTACGACCGTGACGAAGCGCTCGGTCGCGTACGCGACGATCTCGCGGATCTCGGCCTTGGTGTAGAAGCCGCCGTGCCGCTTACCGTCGTAAGTCGCCTCGGCCTCGGACTGCCGGCCGTGTCCGACCAGCGTCTCCCCGCGCCAGGCGCCGACCTCGGTGAGCTTCGGGTACTTCTCGATCTCGAGCCGCCAGCCCTGGTCCTCGGTGAGGTGGAAGTGCAGGACGTTCAGCTTGTGCAGTGCGAGCAGGTCGATGAACTTCAGCACGAAGTCCTTCGGCATGAAGTGCCGGCCGACGTCGAGCATCGAGCCGCGCCAGCCGTACGCCGGCTGGTCCTCGATCTCGACGGCGGGAACGGTCCAGTCGCGCTCGACCCGGGTGGCGGAGAACGCCTCGGCCGGCAGCAACTGGCGCAGGCTCTGCACGCCGTAGAAGGCGCCGGCCGCGTCGCCACCGATGATCTCGATCTTGTCCGGGGTGACGGTGAGGCTGTAGGCCTCCGGGCCGAAGCGGTCGGCGTCGACCGTCAGCGAGATGCCGGCGGAGCCCGCGTCGGCGGCGGGCTCGAAGCTGAAGCCGGTCGCCGGGCCGAGCGTCGTGCGCAGCGCGTTGGCGGCCTGCGTGGATGCCTGGTCGGCGTACAGCGTGGTGGTCGCGGTCAGCGCGAACGCACCGTCTCGGCGTTCGAGTTTCCGAGGCTTCGGGATTATCATGCAGGGAACCTAACAGATAACTCTGCCGCCGATCCAGAGGTAGGGCTGTCACAGGTCGCGGGGCTGTCCGGTCCTAGCTGGTGACCGGACGGCGATCAGGCCCCGGCAGACAGTGGGCAGAGAGGGTTGTCATGAAGATCGTGGTTATCGGCGGCACCGGCATGATCGGGTCGAAGCTCGTCACGATGCTGGGCGAGCACGGCCACGAGGCGGTTCCGGCCTCGCCGAACACCGGCGTCGACACGCTCACCGGCAAAGGCCTGGCCGAGGTCCTGACCGGTGCGGCCGTGGTGATCGACGTGTCGAACTCCCCGTCGTTCGAGGACAGCGCCGTCCTGAAGTTCTTCGAGACCTCGACCGGCAACCTGCTCGCCGCGGAGGCCGAGGCCGGCGTGGGGCACCACGTCGCGTTGTCGATCGTCGGAACCGACCGGCTGCCGGAGAACGGCTACTTCCGGGCGAAGCTCGCGCAGGAGAGCCTGATCGAGAAGTCGTCGATCCCGTTCTCGATCGTGCACGCGACGCAGTTCCACGAGTTCGTCCGCAGCATCGCCGACACCTCCACCGTGGACGGGAAGGTCCGGATCGCGTCGGTGTACTTCCAGCCGATCGCGGGCGTCGACGTCGCCAGGAACGTCGCCAAGGTGGCGATGGAGGCGCCCTTGAACGGCAGGGTCGAGATCGCCGGGCCGGAGCGATACCAGATGGACGAGTTCTTCCGGAACGCGCTGGCCGGCTTGGGCGATCCGCGCGAGGTGGTGACCGACGAGCACGCGCTCTACTTCGGGTCCGAGGTGACGCGGCAGAGCCTGGTGCCGATCGGCGCCGCGGTTCTCGGCGAGGTCACCTACGCCGAATGGCTGACCCAAAACGAAGGGAAGTGACGATGAGCACACCTGACGGAGGCGATGAGGTCCTGCGCGGCCTGGAGATCGAGGTCCAGGAAGAGATCGGCCTGGCCGAGGCGTCTCACCCGGAGACCGAGGCCGAGCTGCCGGCGACCGAGTGGCTGTTCGACCCGACCGACGTCGAACGCGAGGAGGTCGGGCTGCGCAGCCTGCTCGACGCCGTGGAGACCATGGAGCACCCTGGCGACAAACCTGTCTGAGCAGGTGAAAAGCTGTCGAGGTGGCGAATCTGGACGACCTCGACGAAGCCGCGGCCGTCTTCTCGCGAGTACGGCCGCGGCTGTTCGGCATCGCCTATCGCATGCTCGGCAGCGCCACCGAGGCCGAGGACCTGCTCCAGGACGCCTGGCTGCGCTGGCAGTCCTACGACCGTGGCACGGTCGACGATCCGGCGGCGTTCCTGGCGACGACGGTCACCCGGCTGGCGATCAACACCCTGCAGTCGGCGCGAGTCCGGCGCGAGACCTACATCGGGCCGTGGCTCCCCGAGCCGGTCGACACCTCCGCCGACCCCTACCTCGGTGCCGAACGCGGTGAGGCGCTCAGTCTGGCGGTGCTGCTCCTGCTGGAGCGCCTCACTCCGACCGAGCGCGCGGCGTACGTGCTGCGCGAGGCGTTCGACTACCCATACGCCGAGATCGCCGAGATCGTGCAGGTCAGTGACGCGGGCGCGCGGCAGCTCGTCAGCCGGGCCCGCAAGCACCTGGTGTCCGGGCGGCGTGCGACGGTGACCGGAGCCGAGCAGCGCCGGCTGCTGACCGCGTTCGTCGGCGCCGCCCGGTCCGGCGACCTGGCCGAGCTGGAGAAGGTGCTCGCGGCGGACGTGGTCAGCTACTCCGACGGTGGCGGCGTAGCGCGGGCCACCCGCATGCCGTTGGTGGGCAGGCGCAAGGTGGCGAACGTGATCAAGGCGTACTGGCCGCAGTACTGGGTCGGCGTCGAGATCGAGTGGGGCACGGTGAACGGGCAGCCGGCCGCTCTGCTCCGCCGCGACGGCGTGCTGTCCGGCGTCATCACCGTCGACGTGACCGAGGACGGCATCGGCCAGCTGCTCTGGTTGTTGAACCCCGCCAAACTCGGCGCCGCCGGCCCGGCCCGGACCGGGTGATCCTGGACCAGGCGCGGCAGTGCCGGACTCGGTTGGGTCAGTCGGTGAAGCCGGCGAACTGTCCGGGCTCGTACGAACCGCCCTTGAGCCGCAGGATCACGGCGAGCCGGTTGGCGGCGTTGATCTGGGCGACCAGCGAGACCAGGGCCGCGATCTGGTCGTCGTCGTAGTGCTCGCGTACCTCGGCCCAGGTTTCGTCGGACACGCGGGTGCTGGCGTCGGCGAACCGGGTGCCCTCCTCGGCGAGCGCCAGCGCCGCCCGTTCGGCCGCGGTGAACACGGTCGACTCGCGCCAAGCGGTGACCAGGTTGAGCCGGGTCGAGGTCTCACCGGCGGCCGCGGCGTCCTTGGCGTGGGCGTCGACGCACCAGCCGCAGCCGTTGATCTGGCTGGCCCGCAGCTGTACCAACTCCTGCGTCGGCTTCGGCAGCGTCGACTGCGTGATCACCAAGCTGGCGTTGGCCAACCGCTTCGCGAACTTGGCACCGAGTTCGTTGTCCATCAGGTTGAAACGGGGTTCCATCAGGCTGTCCTTCACATCGTGGTGTCGTACCGAACGACCACCAGATGCCTGCGGGGCGGGCGCTGTGACCGGTCCGGCGCTGTGACCTGAGCCACGGGCAGGAGTTGTCACAGGGCCGGGGAGACTGGCGTCTAGTGCACATGGATCCAGCCACCGAGGCGTTCGTCGCCCACCGCAACCTGCTGTTCACCGTCGCTTACGAGATGCTCGGTTCGGCGGCCGACGCGGAGGACGTGCTGCAGGAGACCTGGCTGCGCTGGGTAAGTGTCGACCTCGGCGAGGTGCGGGACCGGCGGGCGTACCTGATCCGGGTCACCACGCGGCAGGCACTGAGCCGGCTGCGTACGCTCGGCCGGCGCAAGGAGTCGTACGTCGGGCCCTGGCTGCCTGAGCCGTTGCTGACAGCGCCCGACGTGGCCGAGGACGTCGAGCTGGCCGACAGCGTGTCGATGGCGATGCTGCTGGTGCTGGAGACGCTGAAGCCGATCGAGCGGGCGGTGTTCGTGCTGCGTGAGGTGTTCGCGCTCGAGTACGACGAGATCGCGGAGGCTGTGGACAAGAATCCGGCCGCGGTCCGTCAGATCGCGCACCGAGCGCGGTCCCACGTCGCGGCCCGGCGGCCACGTACGGTCGTGTCGCCGGCCGAGACCCGTGGCGCACTCGAGGCGTTCCGGCGGGCGGTCGGAACGGGCGACCTGCAACCCCTGCTCGACATCCTCGCGCCGGACGTCGTCCTGCTGACCGACGGCGGCGGCGTCAAGCAGGCCGCGCTGGCGCCGATCTCCGGGGCCGACGAGGTGGCCAGCGTGCTGGCCCGGTCCCGGATCGCCGCGGCGCTGGAGCCCACGCAGGTCAACGGGCGGCCCGCGCTGATCGTGCGCCTGGACGGCGAGATCGACTCTGTCCTGGCCGTCCACATCGAGGACGGCCTGATCACCGGGCTCTACGCCGTTCGCAACCCGGAGAAGCTGTCGCGCATGGACCAGGAGACCGTGCTCAGCCGATGAGCGGGAAGCGGTCGACGTGCTCGCCGAGGATCCGCTGTTCCGGCGGCTGCAGCCTCTCCCTGCCGGTGGCCTTCAGGATCCAGGTGTGGTCGTTCCACTCTGGACGTTCGGCCTCGTTGCCGAGCAGGGCGGACAGCACCTCGGAGGTGTGCTGGATGGCGCCCGGCCGTGGGATCGGCTTGCCCGGCAGGTCGAGCAACATGTCGAAGTGATGGATCACGGCTTCGACGGCGAGCGTGCTCAGCAGGTCGGTGATCGTCATCAGGTGCCGCTGGGTCGCGATCACCCGGGCTCCCGGAGCGAACTCGATCACCTGCAGCACTGCGCGGGCCGTCACGTCCCAGTCGTAGACCAGGTGCTTCGGCTCGGGGTATGCCGACGCCGAGACCCGGACGAAGCGGGAGTGCTCGTCGGCGCCCGCGGCCGTGCGGGTGCGGGCATGGTCGAGCCAGTACGTCAGGTAGTTGAGGTCGGGCTCGCCCTTCGGCGTGCTGGAGAACGCGACCAGCGCCCGCCGGGCGTCCAGCAACAGGTGGAAGATCAGGTCTGCCACGACCCAGCCGGAGCAGCGGGTCGGCCGGTAGAAGTCGCCTGGACCGAGCGACGTGATCAACCGGTTCAGCTCGGTGTACGCGTCGGCCGCCGCTGCCTGCGCGACGCGGTGGTGCAGTGGTTCCAAGGCAAGCCCTCCTGATCCGCCCGCTTCGCCCCCTCGACGCGACCCTATCGATTCAGGCTCTGTCGAGCTGTCCGGGCAGCGGCAGGCTGTGGACGATCGCCAGCGAGGTCACGGCGCGGGTCAGGCAGACGTACAGCCGGCGCAGTCCGGTCGGCTCGTCGGCTTCGCCCGCGACGATTCCGGCCGGCTCGACGAGCACCACGTGGTCGAACTCCAGGCCCTTGGCCAGCGACGCCGGCACGACGTCCAGCCGGGCGTCCACGTCGTCGGCGTCGCCGAGGACGGAGTAGTCGATGCCGGCCTCCTCCAGGCCGAGGCGCAGCTTCTTCACCTGCTCGTCGGCCGCGATCAGCCCGACCGACCCCGGCCGGTCCAGCATCTCGCGGACGGCGGCGACCCCGGTGCCCACCCAGTCGGCGGTCGCGCTGATCACCAGGTCACCGCGGGTGCGCCGGACCGACGTCGGCGGCGTGAGGCTGGGCGCGATCGTGGGCAGCAGGCGCGCGGCGTACTCGATCACGTCGGCCGGCACGCGGAAGCCCAGCGTCAGCTCCTCCAGATGGGCGTCCGGCTTGCCGAGCTGCTCCATCGCGAACGCCCAGTCGCGTACGGCCCACGGGGTGGTCGCCTGCGCGAGGTCGCCGAGTACGGTCGCCGATCCCGTGGAGCAGCGGCGGCCCACCGCGCGCAGCTGCATCGGCGACAGGTCCTGTGCCTCGTCGAGTACGACGTGGCCGAGGCTCGGCATCCGGTCGATGACGTCGGTGAGCTCGTCGATCAGCGCCGCGTCGGCCAGCGACCAGCGGGCGGTGCCCGGCGAGCGCGGCGGCTTCGGCCAGAGCAGGAGCGCCTGCTCTTCCTCGCTCAGGATGCTGTCGGCCTGCGTGGCGAGGAACTCCGGCTCGGTGAGCAGGCGGAACAGCAGCTTGGCCGGGTCGACGACCGGCCACAGCGTGTCGGCGTACACCTTCACCGGGCGGCTGCGCGCGACGGCGTTCTGCACGCGGTCGTCGGGCGAGTCACCGTCGGCCTCCATGCGCAGCAGGATCGCGTGCGCCAGCCGCTGCGGCAGCATCGCGCGACCGGCGCCGTAACGGACGCCACGGTTGCGGATGCCCTCCAGCAGTTCGGCCGCCTCGTACGCCGGGATGCGGAAACGCCGCGACCCGCGCGGCACGATCAGGCCTTCGGTGGGCTCGGCGAGGTGGGACCAGACCGCGCGGTGGAGCACGGTGGCCATCCGCGCATCGCCTTTGAGCGTGGCGACGTCGGCGGGGTCTTCTCCACGGATCTGTGTCTTGCCGAGGAGTTCGGCGACCGTGGTTTGACGGGCCTCGATCTCGCCGAGCGCCGGCAGCACGTCGCCGATGTAGCGCAGGAACGAGTCGTTCGGGCCGATGACAAGCACGCCTTGACGGCGGAGCTGGTCGCGGTGGGTGTAGAGGAGGTACGCGGCCCGGTGCAGGCCGACCGCGGTCTTGCCGGTGCCGGGTGCGCCTTGCACGACGACCGTTCCGGCGATGCCGGACCGGACGATCTCGTCCTGCTCCGGCTGGATGGTGGCCACGATGTCGCGCATCGGGCCGACGCGCGGCCGCTCGATCTCGGCTTCCAGGATGTGGCTCGCGTGGGCGGCCTCGGCCGGGTCGGTGAGGTGCTCGTCCTCGAACGCCGTGAGCTCGCCGTGCTGGTAGCCGAAGCGGCGACGCAGCTTGACACCCATGGGGGTCGCTTGGTTGGCGCGGTAGAACGGCACGGAGACGTCGGCGCGCCAGTCGACGACCATGGGCTCGCCGTCCGCGTCGGTGACGTGGCGGCGGCCGATGTAGAACAGCTCGCCCCACGGCCCGGAGCCGGGGACGTAGTCGAGCCGGCCGAAGAACAGGGCGACGGTCGGATCGTCTTCGAGGGCTTTGGCCCGCCAGTAGAGGCTGGCCTTGAGGTATTCGTTCGAGACGGCGTTGCCGCCTGCGTTGGGATCGAGGTTTTGAGTCCGTTCCCGCATGCGCTGCAGGGCGGCCCGTGAGCTGGTCAGATGCGCTCGCTCTGCGAGGAGGACTGGGTCGGGATCATCTCCAGGCACAAGGAGCTACCTTACCGGCGCAGGGGACCGGCTTCCACGGGTTTAGTCCGTGGCACAGTCCGCGGCACCTTCGGCAGCCAGGGACGGACCGTGGCCTGGTAGGCACGCCAGCGGTCGCCGTGCTCCGCCCGGAGACGGTCGCCTTCGTGCCAGCCGGCCAGCCCGGCGCCGTAACAGAAGGCGAATCCCGCGGCGACGAGCAGCCTGGCGTCGGCGAGGCCGATCGCGAGGACGAGGTAGATCAGCGTCATCGACAGCTGCATGGGGTTGCGGACCCATGCGTACGGTCCGGTGGTGACGAGCTTTCGCGGCGGGTCGTACGGCAGGGGTGTGCCGTGGCCGCGCCTGGCGAACTCCCAGACCGCTGCCAGGCCGAGCGCCGCCGGCGCGGCGAGGGCGGGCGCGAGCGGGAGCAGGCGAGCCGGGTCGACGTCGAGCAGGTAGAGCGGGAGGCCGAACATCAGGCCGGCCGCGAGTCCGGCCTGGGCGGCGACGCGGAGCCAGAGCCGGCGGCGGGCGATCGTCCAGCGGGCGAGGAGCTGGGCGGGGACCAGCGCGGCGAGGATGCCGATGAGCTCGCCGGTGAGCCAGTCGTCGCCGAGGTGGACGACCGGTTGGGCGAGTGGCATGACGGCGAGGTCGAGCAGGCCGAGTCCGGCGGCGACGCCTGCGAGGTTGAACCTGGTCGGGGCGAGGGCGGGGACGGCGCCCCAGAGCAGCGACCAGCCGAGCCAGAGGTCGACGGGGATGCCGGCGGCCATCGCGCCGTCGGCGTCGAACGTCCACCAGCCGAGGCGGATCGCGAGCTGGTTGAGCGCGAACAACGCGAGGACGTTCCATGTGGTGGCGACGATGACGGCGGCGAGCTCGGGGTCCTCCAGCTTGCGGCGACTGGGGCGACTGCGGCGCCTGCTCGCGGCGAGGGCGAGCGTCGCAAGCAGCGGCGCGAAGAACGCGACCGCGCGGATCAGGGCCGGGTCACGCATCTGCGGGCTTGGTGCCTGGGTCGGTAATGGTGACGTTGAGGTAGTCGGCGACGCGGGCCATGCCGTAGCGCTGGAGCGGGCCGAAGTACCACGCGGGGTCGAACGTGCGGTGGTAGCGCAGCGTCCAGCGGACGGTTGTGCTGGTGGGGCTCTTGGCGCGCCAGGTGACTTCGGCGGTGTCGAAGTCGAGCCAGCGAGCGGCCGTACTGTCCTGGACGATCGTGAAAACCACCCTGCCGGGCCGGCTCTCGGTCACGCGCAGGCGCATCGACCTGGGCGTCGGCTGCGCGCCGATACCGAGTGAGCGGCGCGGTGTGAACGTGACGAACCGTTCGTCGCCGGGGTCCAGGCCCTGGCCCGTGGCGTGGAGCGGCTGTGGGAAGCCGACGCGGAGGAACGTCGAGGTGGGCCGGCCGTACGTCGGTGTTCGTGCCAGCGCTGCCTGGATGTCGGCCGGACCGGCCTGGGCGACGATCCGTTCGGAGACGGCGGTCTCGCCGCGTGGCATCGAGGTCTCCGGGCTGACGCCCTCGAGACACATCAGCAGCACCGGAACGATCGCGACGGCCGCGACTCCACGATGACCGGCCTTGCGAGCCGCTTCAATGATCAGACCGACGAAGACGGCGATGAGGTAGAAGAGCGGGGCCGAGAAGACCAGGCAGATCACGCCCTCGCCGAGCAGCGGCCCGGCCAGCATGAGCCCGATCGTGGTGGCGACGACGGCGGTGCCGACCGCACCCCGCGGCCGTGCAGTCACTGCCACCGTGATCGCGATCACCGCCGGCAGCCCGACGTAGAACGCGGCGCTCTGCTCGAGCCCGCCGGCGTGGAGGATCCGGAAGAGCAGGAAGGCCGCGAACAACGCCACCAGGCTGGCTACGAGCGTGTGCCGCCACCAGTACCGCCACCAGCGCCGCCCCCTGGCCGCTGCTTCCGCCGGCTCTTGCTCTGGCTCGTGCGCCTCGTCTGCCATCGCCCGTCTCCTCCCTTTGAGCGCCTAGTTTAATCACTCGATTAAACCGTAGCATTAACAGCCATGGCCAAGGGATCGAAGCTGTCCGGAGAAGAGACCCGCGCCCGGCTGGTGGTCGCCGCGACGGTGTGTTTGCGTGAGCTCGGGTATGCCGGCACTTCCGCGCGGACGATCGCCCGGGCCGCGGAGGTCAATTCGGCGTTGGTCTTCTATCACTTCGGCAGCGTCGACGCGCTGCTGCTCGCCGCTCTCGACAAGGGGTCGGAGGAGCGGATGGCCGCCTATCTGCCGCTCGCCGAGCAGGCCAAGACGCTCGAGGAGCTGGTCGAGGTCGGCACCGAGGTCTACCGCGCCGACCTCGAGGGCGGGCACATCGCCGTCACGAGTGAGCTGGTCGCCGCCTCCGTCGCGCGCGAGAAGGTCGAGCTGCGCAAGCAGATCGTCGCCAGGACCGAGCCGTGGCTGAAGCTGGTCGAAGCTCAGCTCGAACGTGTCGTCGGCGGCACTCCGTTCGGCCGGCTGGTGCCGCCGAAGGACCTGGCGAACGCCGCCGTGACGTTCTATCTCGGCGTCAACCTCTTCACCGTTCTCGACGAGGATCGCACGCGTACGGAGTCGCTCTTCGGGCTGGCGCGGCGCCTCGCGCCGAGGGCGAAACTGCTGACGATGCGACTCCCCGGACGACGTAAGACCAGTCGTTAGATGTTTCTATCGGTGCGCGGCCGGAAACAAACCGTTCCGTCATGCGTACTCCGTCGAAGCACATCCCCGCACGGCTGTTCCGGGCTCTCGCAGCAGCCGGACTGTCCGTTGTGCTGTTGGCGAGCTCCAACATCGCCACGGCCGAAACCTCAACGACACGCACGGTCAGCTATCAGGGCTTGAACTTGCCCGTGCCGGCCGGCTGGCAGGTGCACGATCTCAGCCGAGATCCCCGTACCTGCGTCAGATTCGACCAGAACGCCATCTACCTCGGTACGCCAGGCGACGAGCAACGCTGCCCGGCAAGGGCGTTCGGCCGTACGGAAGCGATCCTCGTCCAGCGCGCGCCGGCCACTGCCGCAGGCGGCTTCTCGACAGCCGCCATCGGTGAGAAGCGGTCGATCACGAGCCGCGCCGGTGCGGACGACCGGGCGAGCACGGTCCTGTCCGGGACCGGCCTGATGGTCACCGCGAGCTACGGCGAGCGTCCCGAACTGGTCGACCAGGCCATCGGCCAGGCGACCTACCGCGGCCCACAGCGCTTCACACCCAAGGCGAAACCCGACACGTTCCCCAGTTCGGAGCTGCCGAGCCAACCGGCCCAGCCGACCCAGCCAACTGAGCCAACTGAGCCGACCCAGCCCGGTCTGTCCGCGAAGACCCAAGGCGGCAAGGCCGTTGGCGGCACCGCGACGCAGTACACCGGTTACGGCTTCGACACCTGCACGGCCCCCTCCAAGTCGACGATGCGTGCCTGGCTGAAGTCGCCGTACCGCGTCGTCGGCGTCTACATCGGCGGCGTCAACCGCGCCTGCGCCGACGGAAACCTCAACGCCGGCTGGGTTCGCACGGCTGCCGAGGACGGCTGGCGGATGCTGCCGATCTACGTCGGACGGCAGGCGCCCTGCGTACACCAGAAGGACCTCGGCAGGATCCGTTCCAAGGACGCCGCCGGCCAGGGCCGGGCCGCCGCCGACGACGCGGTCAAGCGCGCCAAGCACTTCGGCATGTCGCCGGGAAGCACGCTCTACAACGACATCGAGGGCTACGACGACACCAACGCAGGCTGCCGCAAGGTCGTGTTGTCGTTCCTCGGCGCGTGGACGAAACGCCTGCACGAGCTCGGATATCTCTCCGGCGTCTACTCCAGCGCGAGCTCCGGTATCAAGCACCTCTCCGGCGCGTACGCCTCCAAGTCGTTCGTCCGGCCCGACGCGATCTGGACCGCCCGCTGGGACAAGAAGTCGAGCCTGAGCGAACGCAACGTCGACGGCTCGCACTGGTCGATTCACCAACGTGCCAAGCAACATCGCGGTCCGCACATCGAGAAGTGGGGCGGCCGCAAGATCGAGATCGACAGCAACGTCATCGACGCCCCGCTGGCCTCGGCTCGCTACCGTTTCAAGGTCGACGCGAAGCAGCCGTTGCGCACTCGCAGCGGCCCGAGCACCAGCTACCCCTCGATGGGCACCCGCCCGGCCGGCGGCACGCTCGACGTGATCTGCCGGACCATCGGCCAGCGCGTCGGCACCACGAACGTGTGGTCGCGCCTGTCCGACGGCAGTTTCGTCAGCGAGGAGTACGTCGCGAACCCGCGCAAGGTCTCAGCTCCGGGCTGCAGTCATGCGTTCCAGGTCGAGACGCAGGTGCTGCGGGTACGCGCGTTGCCGGGCCTGGCGGCGGCGATCCAGAGCACGATCCCGCTCGGCGGGCTGGCCTACATCCAGTGCCAGGGCCCGGGCGACCCGGTCAAGGGCAACAACATCTGGGACCGGCTGGGCCGCAAGCTGTGGGTCTCCGACCACTACACCGCGAGCCCTGGCCGGCCGACGTTCACCAAGGTGATCCCGCGCTGCAGTTGAGCGGGAGGCGGCTTCAGTAACGCTCGGCGTACCAAGTCGGCGACTCTCCGAACATCGACTTGAAGTCGCGGGCGAAGTGGGCCTGGTCGGCGTAGCCCAGGTCGGCCGCCAGCTCCGCCCAGTCGATCTGGGCTCCGTTGGCCAGGCGCTCGGTCACCTCGTGCAGGCGGTAGCGGCGGATCACCCACTTCGGGCCGATGCCTACGTAGTCGGCGAACAGCCGCTGCAGCGACCGTACGCTCGTGCCGGCCTCGTTCGCGATCGCGTCGACGCGGGTCAGGTCGGGCTTCGACGCGATCCGGGCCACGAGGTCGGCGGCTTCCTCAGCCTTCGGATCCGGTGACGGCCGGCAGGCACGGAGGTAGGCCTCGACGTCCTCGATGCTCGGCAGCCCGAGCGGCCCGGCGAGCTCCGGCGATTCGGGCTCGAGCACGTCGCGCGGGTCCAGCACCTGGTCGGTGATCGTCGAGACGGGCCTGCGCAGGAACGGCCGGAAGCCACCCGGCCGGAACTGCACGCCGAACACGCCGCTTCTGCCTTGCAGCACACGGATCTGGGCCTTGCTCGTCACCCCGGCCAGGAAGCCCCGGCCGTCGCGGAACGTCAGGTTCACGCGCGGGTACGACACGATCTTCTGGTCGTACGGCTCGGCGTAGTCCCAGGTGACGACCCAGTAGTGGTCGACGTACAGCGCCAGATCCGGCGCGGGCGGGGGGAACGAATGCACCTGGAACTTGGTCCAGGCGCCACCCAGCTCGCGGCTGTCGCGTTTGTTCAAGACACCCGCCGCGTGGTGTGTTTGGCTCTGTCCATGTCACCCATGCTGTCCATGTCCAACGCCCAGTTTATGGCCCGTGCGGCCGACGTCCTGCGTGAGATCGCCGGCCACGTCAAGCCGGACCAGCTCGACTTGCCGACGCCGTGCACGGAGTTCGACGTCCGCAAGCTGGTCAACCACCTGCTGTTCTGGGGCCCGTCGCTGGTCGGCGCCGGTCGCAAGGAGACCGTGCCGCCGCCTGCCGAGTCCGAAGCTGACGTGGACCTGACGACAGCGGGCGACTGGCAGGCCGCGCTCCTGGCCCACCTGGCGAACGTCGTCGACGCGTGGAGCCGGCCGGACGCGTGGGAGGGCGTCGCGCACCTCGGCGGGCCGATGGAGCTGCCGGCCGACCTGATCGGCGGCATGGTGGTCGGCGAGCTGGTCGTACACGGCTGGGACCTTGCCCGGGCGACCGGGCAGCAGCCGGTCTGGGACGACGAGCTCGCCGAGTACCTCCACGGTGAGGTCGCCAAGAGCGCGGAGGTGGGCCGGCAGATGGGCGTGTACGCCGAGCCGGTCGCCGTACCGGAGTCCGCGTCGCCGCTGGACCGCATGCTCGCCCTCTCCGGCCGCGACCCGGGCTGGACTGCCTGACGTCAACGCTGGGCTTGGTACCGGCTCGAGATGTTCACGCTGATCCGCGGCCCGGCCGGCGTGGCCTGCTTCGGCACGCTGTGCACCCAGTCCCGCTGGCACCGGCCGCCCATCACGATCAGGTCGCCGCCGGCGGGTTTCAGTACGACACTGCGCCCGCCGGATCGAGGCTTGATCAGGAACCGCCGGGTCGCGCCGAGGCTGAGCACCGGCACGACGCACTCCGTACGCCGGCAGGTCGCCCAGTCGCCGTGCCAGCTCGTGCTGTCGCGGTGGTCGCGGTAGTAGTTGATCCACAGCCCGTCGTACGGCACGCCGTAGTGCTCCGACAGTGCGGCGACCATCGTCCGCAGCATCTCGTCCGGCGCCTGGCCGAGGTCGGTGTACTCCGCGGTCAACCGTGGCTCGATCCTGTCCTGGTCCGCGATCCGCCGGGTGCGCTGCTCCCATGCCGCCTTCTCGATCAGCGACCGGAGCAGGAGATCCTGCCCGCTCAGCCAGGCGGGTACGTGCTCGATCCACGACCTGTCGTCGAGCTGAATACGTTGCGCGGTCGCGAACGTCCGGTCGAGTGCGAGGTCGCCGCCGGCGAAGAGATCGAGCTGCGTTGCTTCGTCCATGCGTTCAGGTATAGGTCGGCGCCGGTCGTGCGGCCGGTCAGATTCGGACACAGTTCCAACGGCACTGGTCGCCGGCCGCCGGGCGGCATACGGTCGAGCGACATGACGACGTACTCCGCGGTGGTGACGACCGGCATCTACTGCCGGCCGGGCTGCGGCGCGAAGCCGCTGGCCGAGAACGTCCGCACGTTCACGCTGGCCGCGGCGGCGGAGGCTGCCGGCTTCCGCGCCTGCCTGCGCTGCCGGCCGTACCGCATCGCCGGCTCACTGCCGTGGGACGCGCCCGAGCTGGTCTGCCGGGCGATCCAGCTGATCATCGCCGGCGCGCTCGACGACGGCTCCGAAGCCGAGCTCGGCCGCAGGCTCGGGCTGTCGAGCAGGCATCTGCGCCGGCTGTTCCAGGACTACCTCGGGCTTACGCCGGACCAGCTCGCGCGGTCCAGGCGCGCGCACTTCGCCCGCCGGCTGCTGGACGACACCGATCTGGCGGTCGTCGACATCGCGTTCGCTTCGGGGTTCGGCAGCCTGCGGCAGTTCAACCGGACGATCCGGGAGGTCTTCCGGGCGACGCCGCAGGAGCTGCGCGGCCGGCGCCGGCGCGCCGACCGGCTCGCGGCCGACGGCGGGCTGACGCTCCGGCTGCCGGTCAGCGGACCGTACGACTGGGACGCGCTCGGCGGACTGGCCGCGGAAGCCGTTCCGGGCGTCGAGGTGGTCGACGACGACGGCACGTACCGCCGCACGATCGCTCTCGACGGCGACCCGGGCCTGCTCGAGATCACCCGCTGGGATGCCGATCACCTGCTGCTGCGTGCCCATCTGCCTTACTGGGAAGGGCTCATCCACGTCGTCGAGCGGGTGCGGCGGATGTTCGGCCTCGACATCGACCCGACGGAGACCAGCCTGGCAAGCGATCCGGTCATCGGTCCGTTGATCCGGGCCAGGCCGGGACTGCGGGCGCTCGGCAGCTGGGGATCATTCGAGGCCTGCGTCCGAGCGGTTGTCTTCCAGGCCTGCGACGCCAGCGATTGCCGTGCGATCCTCGGCCGGCTGGCGGAGCTGGCGGGGCCCTCGGTGCCGGGGCTGCCGGCGGGGTTGACGCACGCGTTCCCTTCCGCCGAAGCGGTCGCGGCAGCAGACCTTGGGCCGCTCGGCCTGCCGCCCGAGGTCGCTGGCGGCTTGAACCGGCTGGCGACCGCGATCGCAAGTGGCGAGCTGATGCTCGACGGATCCGCCAGCTTGGACGAGCTCGCCGCATCGGTAGGCGCGGCCACCGACCTCCCGCCGGCGACCGTCCAACGCCTGGCCGTCCGCCTCGGCGAGCCCGACGCGTTCCCGGCTGATTTGGCCGGTGCAGCGGCAGCCGAGGCCTGGCGCCCGTGGCGCTCGCTGGCCGCCGTCCACCTCCTTGCCAACGACGCGGCGGCACCGAACGCCCAGACCGGCACGACGCCGCAACCATCGACGATGCGGTAGCCGCGTCCTTTCCTCGCCCGGAAGTCGCCGCCGGCGTGTGCGGCGACGTCCTGGCCGCGCACGTCTCGGGAGGCCTCGGTGCTTAGAGCGGCGGCAGCTCGCCCGACAGGATGTCGTCGGCGTCGACGATGCGGTAGGCGTAACCCTGTTCGGCCAGGAAGCGCTGCCGGTGCGCCGCGAAGTCCTGGTCCACCGTGTCGCGCGAGACCACGGCGTAGAAGCGTGCCGAACGGCCGTCGTGCTTCGGGCGGAGCAGCCTCCCCAGTCGCTGGGCTTCTTCCTGCCGAGAGCCGAACGTCCCGGACACCTGGACCGCGACCGCGGCCTCCGGCAGGTCGACCGAGAAGTTGGCGACCTTGGACACCACGAGCAGTGAGATCTCGCCGGTACGGAAGGCCTCGAACAGCCGCTGCCGTTCCTTCACAGTGGTCTCGCCCTTGATGATCGGCGCACCGAGCCGGGCCGCGAGATCGTCGAGCTGGTCGATGTACTGCCCGATCACCAGCGTCGGCTCGCCCTGGTGCTGGTGCGCCAGGCACTCGACCACGCGCGCCTTGGTGTCGGTCGTCGACGCCAGGCGGTAGCGGTCCTCGGGCTCGGCCGTGGCGTACGCGATGCGCTCGGCGTCCGTCAAAGTCACGCGAACCTCTACGCAGTCGGCCGGTGCGATCCAGCCCTGCGCCTCGATGTCCTTCCACGGCGCGTCGTAGCGCTTCGGGCCGATCAGCGAGAACACGTCGCCCTCGCGTCCGTCCTCGCGGACCAGCGTCGCGGTCAGGCCGAGCCGCCGGCGCGCCTGCAGGTCGGCCGTCATCCGGAAGATCGGCGCCGGCAGCAGGTGGACCTCGTCGTAGACGATCAGGCCCCAGTCGCGCGCGTCGAACAGCTCCAGGTGGGTGTAGGCGCCCTTCCGGCGGGTCGTCATCACCTGGTACGTCGCGATCGTGACCGGCCGGATCTCCTTCTTGGTGCCGGAGTATTCGCCGATCTCGTCCTCGGTCAGCGACGTACGCCGGATCAGCTCGTCCTTCCACTGCCGCGCGGCGACCGTGTTGGTGACCATGATCAGTGTCGTCGCCTGCGCGTGCGCCATCGCGGCCGCACCGACCAGCGTTTTACCAGCGCCACAAGGCAGAACGACGACGCCGGACCCGCCGTGCCAGAACGCGTCGGCGGCCTGCGACTGGTACGGCCGCAGCGACCAGCTTTCCTCGTCGAGCGAGATCGCGTGCGCCTCGCCGTCGACGTAGCCCGCGGTGTCCTCGGCGGGCCAGCCGAGCTTCAGCAGCGCCTGTTTGACGTGCCCACGCTCCGACGGGTGTACGGCAACGGTGTCCGGGTCGATCCGCGCCCCGAGCATCGGCTTGAGCTTGGCGCTGCGCAGCACCTCTTCGAGGACGGGCCGGTCGGTCGCGACCAGCACGAGGCCGTGGACCGGGTGCTTCTCCAGCCGCAGCCGGCCGTAGCGCGACATGGTGTCGGCGATGTCGACCAGCAGCGCGTGGGGCACGGCGAACCGGCTGTAGCGCAGCAGGGTGTCGACCACCTGCTCGGCGTCGTGCCCGGCGGCGCGGGCGTTCCACAGGCCGAGCGGAGTGAGGCGGTACGTGTGGATGTGTTCGGGCGCGCGCTCGAGCTCGGCGAACGGCGCGATCGCCTTCCGCGCGTCGTCGGCGTCGGCATGGGCGACTTCGAGGAGCAGGGTCTTGTCGGACTGGACGATGAGCGGTCCGTCGTTCACAGATCAAATCCCTTTGTGGAACTTATGAGGAGGCTGCCGCGGCATGGGCCTTCCGGCGGGCGCGGAACGCGGCGACGTTCGCGCGCGAAGAACACCGCTCTGAACAGTACCTCCGAGATCTGTTCGGTGATGTGTCGACGAACACATTCGTGCACCGGGCGGCCGCGCAGACGCCGAACCGGTCGGTGCCGAGGTCGCACACGACCGTGGCCATGCCCATCAGGCCCTCGGCGGCCAGCGTCTCGGCCACCGACGACTCACGCTCGGCGACGTGAAGGTGCCAGGTCTGCTTGTCGTGGCCGGAGATGAACGGTGAGACCGGGTGCAGCTTGAGCAACTCGTTGAGCCGGCGGACGATCTCCTGCTCGTTGGTCAGCCCGCGAGGGCCGGGCTCCGTGCCGGGCTCACCACCGGGCTCGGCGCTGGCTTCGGGGCCGGGTTCACCCTGAGCGACCTCGGCCTCGGAGTCGGCCTGGGCCAGCTCGAACACCGCCCGCACCTCGCGCTGCAGCCGGCGTAGCGCCACCAGATCCCTTGCGACGATCCGTTTGGCCAGCCAGGGGCGTCCGGCCAGGAAGTTCGCCAGGTCGTCTTCGTCCTCGAGCGGGGTGTTGACCAGGTCCGCGGCCCGCTCGGCGTAACGGAGGAAGTCCACTTGTGCACCTTACCTGACGTGCCCTATGGTGTAATGACTATTCGAGCACAGTGTCTATTACTCAAGGAGCCGGCGATGGACTGGGAACAGTGGCAGCGGAGCTGGGACGTACAGCAGGCCGCATACCTCCCCGACCGCGAGGAGCGTTTCACGGCGCTGCTCGACGTGGTGGAAGCGCAGTGCGGGTCGAAGCCGTACGTACTCGATCTCGCCTGCGGTACGGGCTCGATCAGCCGGCGCCTGCTGGACCGCCTGCCCGGTGCGCGCAGCGTCGCGCTCGATTTCGACCCCGCGCTGCTGCGGATCGCCACCGGTACGTTCGAGAGCGACGACCGCGTGACGATCGTGCGGGCCGACTTGTCCGCTCCCGGCTGGCAGGATGCGGTCAGGGCGCAGGCCGGCGACCAGCCGTTCGACGCCGTGCTGACCGCGACCGCGCTGCACTGGCTGCCGGCCGACCGGCTGGCGGTGTTGTACGCCGAGGTCCGCGAGCTGCTGCGGCCCGGAGGCGTGTTCTGCAACGCCGACCACCTGGCCGACGACGGGCTGCCGGAGCTGTCGGAGCGGCTCGACGCGTTCCAGAAGGCCTACCGCGAACGGCTCTACGCGGCGGGTGCGGCCCTGACCTGGGAGGGCTGGTGGGAAGCCGCCCGCGCGACGCCCGAACTCGCCGACGCCGTGGCCGAACGCGACCAGATCTTCGGCGGCCCGTCCCACGGCGACTCGTTCCCGCTGGCGTCCGGGCATCTCGGGTTCCTGCGGGCCGCGGGCTACTCCGAGGTCGGCCTGGTCTGGCGCGGCCTGACCGACGCCGCGTTCGGGGCCGTACGGTGAATGCCGTGGGAAGTACGGAGACCAAGATCGAGGCGGTCGAGCGGATCGACGACCGCCTGCGCGCCGAGATGCTCGACTGCTGGGTCGAGGCAACCAACGCCGGCGGCGCGGTGGGGTTCGTCGGCCAGGTGACGCCGGAGATCGTGGCGCCGAAGCTCGACCAGAGCATCGCCGCCGCCCACGACGGCAAGCGGCTGCTGGTCGTGCTGCGTTCGGACGACCGGCTGGCGGGTTTCGGCTACCTCGTGTGGAACGACATGGTGCAGCAGTCCCACTGGGCCACGGTGATCGCGCTGATGGTGCATCCGGCGCAGCAGGGCAACGGCTTCGGCCGCGTCCTGCTCGACGGCATCGCCGACGTGGCGCGCGACCACGGGATGGAGTTCCTGACCCTCGACTACCGCGAAGGACTCGGTCTCGGCGAGTTCTACGCCAAGCTCGGCTTCGTCGAGGTCGGCCGCCTCCCCAACTGCATCCGCGTAGCCCCCGGCGACGACCGTGACGGCGTATCCATGATGCGGCGGCTCTAGCTCGCGGTGGGCAATGCGAACGTCCGGCCTCGCAAGGCGGCACGCGTGCTCACGAACGCCTGACCGTGGTGGCGAGGGTGTTGGTCAGGGCGTCGAGGGCTTCGGCGTAGCGGTGTTGTGGTGGCGTTCCGTACCCCACCAGGAGCCCGGGTTCGGCTGCGCGCCCGCTCGCCGTGTACTCGCTCAGGCCTGGCACGGCGACCCCCGCCCTGGCCAGGGCGGCGACGGTCGCGGACTCGTCGGTGGTGGCGGGGAGGCGCAGCAGGGCGTGGTAACCGGCCGCGACTCCTTCGACGGTGATGGCCGGTACGCGGTCGCGGATGGCGGAGATCAGCAGGTCGCGGCGCCGGCGGTACCGGGGGCGCATCCGCCGCAGGTGGCGGTCGAGGCCGCCGGAGGTGATCAGGCGGGCCAGCGCCAGCTGGTCGAACGTCGGCGCGTGGCGGTCGTCCTGCCGGCGTTCCTCCACAACCGCGTCGACCAGGGCGGCCGGCAGGACGAGCCAGCCCAGCCGGAGGACGGGCGCCAGCGACTTGCTCGCCGTACCCAGGTAGACGACTCGCTCCGGAGCCAGGCCCTGCAGCGCGCCGATCGGCTGGCGGTCGTAGCGCAGCTCGCCGTCGTAGTCGTCCTCCCAGATCAGCCCGCCGGTCGCGCCCGCCCAGCGCACCAGCGCGGTACGGCTGGCGGGTGCCAGCGTCACGCCGAGCGGCAGGTGGTGGGCGGGCGTCACGACCGTCGCGTCCACCGAAGAGGGGAGAGCGTCGACGCGCAGGCCGTCGCCGTCCATGGGTACGGGCACGGTCGTGAGGCCGGCGTACTCCGCGCTCCGGCGGTTGTGCGTGAACCCCGGGTCCTCGATCGCGATCCGGGACCAGCCGTTGCGCCGATAGACCCTGCACAGCAACGCGAGCCCGTGCGCGTACCCGCCACAGACGAGGATCCGGTCCGGTTCGGTGCGTACGCCCCGGACCCGGCCGAGGTACGAAGCGAGCGCGGCCCGCAGCTCCGGATGCCCCCGCGGGTCGCCGTAGCGCAGGTCGTCGTCGGTGGCGTCGCGGATCGCCGCGCGCATGGCTGCTGACCAGGCCGTACGCGGGAACGCGGACGCGTCCGAGCTGACCGGCCGGAAGTCGTGGCGCGGCGGGTTGCCGAGCGAGGGCAACGCAGGCGCCGGTACGGGAGCGGTCACACCGGCCGCGACTCGCGTGCCTGCCCGCGGCCGGGTCAGCAGGTAGCCCTCGGCCGCGAGCTGGTCGTACGCCTCGACGACCGTGCCGCGCGCCAGCCCCAGCTCGCCGGCCAGCGTGCGGGTCGACGGCAGCGGCGTACCCGCCGCGACCACACCGGTCGTGATCGCCTGGCGTAGCGCCTGGGTGAGCGCCCTGGCCGGCCGCACCGCGGGGTCGAGCTCCAGGTGCAGGCGTACGGATCTGGTCCAAGTTTCCGGCATCGATCTGGATCATACGTTTGGTCCAGCTAGTCGTAGGTTCGACCGACGTGAGCGACTACGTGATTCCAGAACAGCGCATCGACCTGCGACGCGGCGCCCCCGAGGCGTACTCCGCGATGCTCGGCTTCGCGACGGCCGTCGGCGAGGGACTCGACCCGTTGCTGCACGATCTGGTCAAGCTGCGGATCTCGCAGATCAACGGCTGCTCCTACTGCGTCGACAAGCACAGCCGGGACGCGATCGCGGCGGGCGAGGACGCGCGCCGGCTGTACACCGTCGCGGCGTGGCGGGAGGCGCCGTTCTTCACGCCCAAGGAGCGCGCGGCGCTGGAGCTGGCCGAGGCGATGACGCAGCTGCCGCGGACCCAGGACGTGTCGGACGAGGTGTGGAAGCAGGCCGAGCAGCACTTCGAGACCGAGGAGCTCTCGCACCTCGTGCTCGCGATCGCGGCGATGAACGCCCTGAACCGGACAGCGGTGACGAGCCGGCTCAAGCTGCCTGTCCACACCTGAGGCACAACCTGAGGCAGCCAGAGGTTGCGCTCGTACCGTACGGTCTGGGAATTGTGGCGCGATACCTCGGACTGATCTGTGACCTGGACGGCACGGTCTACCTCTCTGGCCAGCCGCTGCCGGGCGCGGTCGAGGCTTTGGAACGACTGCGGGCCGCGGGCGTACGACTGCTGTTCGTCTCGAACAACCCGCTGCGCAGCCCGCAGTCGTACGCCGAACGGCTTACCGGCTTGGGGATTCCCACGACGCCGGACGACGTGCTGACGTCCGGCACGGTGACGGCGGACTGGGTACGAACGCATGCTCCCGGCGCCTCGGTGCTCGCGCTCGGCGAGACGAACCTGTCCGAGGAGCTGTCAGCGGCCGGCGCGAAGCTGGTGCACAAGGCCGAGCAGGCCGACGTCGTGATCGCGTCGTTCGACCGTACGTTCACCTACGACAAGTGGGTCGAGGCGTTCCGGGCGATCCGTGCGGGCGCGCGGTTCATCGCGACCAACCCCGATCCGACCTGCCCGGTCGACGGCGGCGAGATCCCCGACTGTGGTGGCATCATCGCCGCGCTGGAGGCCACGACCGGTCGTACGGTCGAGGCCGTGATGGGCAAGCCGTCGCCCGCCATGCTGGCCGCGGCGCTGCACCGGCTGGGACTGCCGGGTCGCGACGTGCTGATCGTCGGAGACCGGCTCGGCACCGACATCGCGATGGGCTCGGTGGGCGGGGTCGACAGCGCGCTGGTGCTGACCGGCATCACGAGCCGGACGATGGCGGAGTCGGCTGAGCCGGCTGAGTCGGCTGAGTCGGCGGCGGAGAACCCGACGTACGTACTGGAAAGCCTGGGTGAGCTGCCCGGGATTGTCTTAGGCTGAAAGCCGAAATACCGGCCGGTCGCTTTGGTGTGATCTCTCCGAAGCGAGGAGCCGGTATGCCTGAGCCCGAGTCCGAGGACGTCACCGCCGCGCCGGCCCGACGCCCGGCCCGGACACTGTTGCTCGCTCTCCTGGTCATCGCGGGTGTCGGCGCCGTCGGCTGGCTGGTCGCCGGCCAGTTCGGCAGCGACCAGGGCGATCACGCACACGAGGCGGAGGCCACGTACGCCGCCCGGGCGCAGCCGATGTCGCTGGGCCGGCCGTGGGTCGATCCCGCCACCAAAGCGACCGAGAGCCAGATCCTCGACGTGCAGTTCGCCGACGGCGCGCACGGGTTCGCGCTGACCGGCGGGTGCGCGCCGGGTGGCGGGCAGTGCTGGTACGGCCTGCGTTCGACGTCGAACGGGGGCAGGGCCTGGGCGTACCGCAAGCTGCCGACGCCTGGGTTGAAGCAGGGCGAGGGCTTCTCTGCTTCGATGTTCGTGTTCGGGGCCGAGGCGGTTTCGCTCGAGGACAACGGGCGGACGTGGTTCAGCACGGATGCCGGCCGGACCTGGCGTCCGGTCGAAGCCGAAGCAGGGTTGACGTATCCGACGATTCCGGCGGGCGCGGTGCTGCGTAACGTCTGCGGGTCCGGCGGCTGCGGCGTGCACGCGATCGATCCGCGTACCGGCGTCTCGGCGCCGCTGCAGAGCCAGCCCACGTTGCAGAAGATCTGGTGGGCCTCGCCCGACGGCGACACCGTGGGCGGCTGGTGGATCGCCGGAGCGGTCGACGACCGCACGCCGGCGCTCGCGATCACCCGCGACAACGGGCACAGCTGGAAGGTCCATCGGCTCGGCTCGGAGTCCGGACAGGTGATCTCCGTCAGCGTCGTGACCCGGTCCGGGCAGGAGGCGTACGTCTTCGTGACGTTGCTGCCGACGAAACAGGGCGCCCGGCCTGGGACCGGCCGGATGTACGTGAGCCACGACAGCGGGCGCACCTGGCAGACCGTCCGGCCGGCAGCCGACCCGAACCAGCGGCCGGGCTCGGTGTCAGGCGGCGTCCTGCTCGGCCCGGACCGTCTGCTGGTCGGCACACTGGGCGCCGGCACCCGGATCAGCGAGGATGGCGGGCGCACGTTCGCCGACCTGCCGAACGTGCCGGAGTTCGCGGGGTTCCCGCGAAGCTATGGACGGTACGTCGCGCGCAGCACCGGCGGCTTCTACACCTCGCAGGACGGGGTGGGGTGGTCCCGGCTGCAGTTCGGGGAGTGATCGGCCGACGGCGTCGTAGGCTGGCGGCATGCTCGCGCGTGATCTCCTCGAGGACTACCCCACGGTGACGGTCGAGACCGACGCCCTGGAGGCGGTCCGCCTGATCGGGCGGCATCGCCTGTCGGGCCTCGTCGTGACCAAGCCGGACGGCTCCCCGAAGGCGATCCTGCCGGCATCGCAGGTGCTGCGCTTCGTGATCCCGAAGTACGTCCAGGACGACCCGTCGCTGGCCCGCGTGCTGGACGAGAAGGCCGCCGACCGCATCGTCAAGGAGCTCGACGGCCGTACGGTGGGCGACCTGCTCCCCGACACCCCGCACGAGCTGCCCGTCCTGAAGGGCGACGACACCACGCTCGAGCTGGCGGCCCTGATGGCAAGGATGCGCTGCCCCCTGGTCGCGATCGTGGAGGACGGCCGGGTCATCGGCGTCGTCACAACCTCCCACCTGCTGGCCCAGGCCCTCGGCGACTGAGCGCCATGCCCGTCGTCAGCCTGATCCGGTGCCGAACGTGAGGT
This sequence comes from Flindersiella endophytica, assembly GCF_054779015.1. Taxonomy (NCBI): domain Bacteria; kingdom Bacillati; phylum Actinomycetota; class Actinomycetes; order Propionibacteriales; family Nocardioidaceae; genus Flindersiella; species Flindersiella endophytica. The sequence continues at coordinate 6,362 of NZ_BAAGYY010000009.1, read as the reverse complement.
CGCGCCATTCGTAGACGGCCTCGTCGAGCACCACGTCCTCGTCCACGTGGTCGCGGACGCCGATGAAGTGGCCGCCGAGCGACTCGTAGAAGGCGCGGGCCGCTGTGTTCGCGACCAGCACTCCGATGATCAGCCGGCGGACGCCCTGCGTCGCCAGGAACTCCGCCAGATGCTCGACCAGCGCCCGGCCGGCGCCGCAGCGCTGGTGTTCGGGCGCGACGTACAGCGCCCACACCTCGCCCGTCGGCACGGCGAGGCGGGCCGGCCCGTCGTCGTCCCACGGGTGCGGCGGGCCGCACATGCCCACGCCCAGCAACGCGCCGGAGTCGTCGTCCACGGCCACGGCGATCCGGACGCCGGGTAGTTCTCCCCGATCGATCTCGCGCAGGGAGCGGGCCCAGCCGCGGGTGGACTTCTCGTACGTGCGATCCATCAGCAGATGTTCAGGCATCTGACCCCGGTGTCCCGTCCGGAACGAGTCGACGAACACGCGGCCCATCTCCGGCGCGTCGTCCAGCTTTGCGGGACGGACCTGCATCGATTGCTCGTTAGTGTTCGGCGAGTTCGGACGGCAGCGGCCAGGCGTTGGTACGGCAGGTGCCGATTCCCTTAGTCTGCTGCATCATCACAGGCGCGGGCTCGTCGGCACCCGGGCAGCCGACGTGGTTGTAGCCGAGGAAGTGCCCGACCTCGTGGTTGACCAGATAGCGGCGGTAGTTGACGATGTCCTTGCCGTACGCCTCCGCGCCGTACGCCCAGCGTTTCGCGTTCAGCGCCACGTGGTCGCCGTTACGGCAGGAAACCTCGCCGCCGGTGTCGAGTGGGGCGCACAGCTGGTCAGTGGTCTTCGGCGTAGCGATGATGATCCGAAGATCAGCGGAGTCGTCGTCAACGCGTTCGAACGTGGCGAGCCCGTTCGCCGCCCAGCTGCGTGGATCCTGCAGGGTCTGGTCGACCATGCTCGCGACCTCGACGGGATCGAACGGCACTTCGCGCTCGACCTCGACGCGGTACTTGATGTGCCGGCCCTGCCCGAACTCCGCGCCACCACCGTTGGCCACCCGCGTCTGGCCGGAACCCTTGTCGGGAACGACGATCTCGGGCGCGACCGTGGTGTCGGGCGTCGTGGCGGAGGGTGTGGGCGTTTCGGTAACCGGTTCCCGAGGCGTACCTCGCGACCCGCGCTCAGCGTCGCTTCGCTGCAGGCCGCCCGCGGTCGACTGGTCCAGTGCGGTCAGGTCGTCGCCCACGGCGGTGGTGCCCAGCCCGAGCCAGGCGGCGATCATCGCGCCGGCCAACGTCAGCGTGGATGCCAGCCCAGTGACCAGACGGCGGACGACCCGGCGGGAACGAGCCGCCCGGGCCTGCCTGCGGTCGTGCCGACGTGACGCTCCCGCGCGGTGACGTCGATGAGTAGACGTCGCCGACGGCCTGCTACGTCGGGACCTGGAATGGCTCATCGGTCAAGAACCTTAGAGGTAGCGGGCGAATTGATCAATGCCCGGGGCCAACCCCTAACAGGGAGTTAATCAGCCGGGCAGCAACCTGCCAAGCCGTGCGGAATCACGGAGTTCGGTGTGCGTCGCCTTCCATCGGGGCCGCGCCCGTTATCCGATGCAAGGCGAAAGTGCGTGATTCGCCCGATGTGTGGTCATATGCCGTCAGCCAGCCGGCTTCGATCCGCACCGGATCGACGATCCGATCGCTGATTCCGCCGTGCTGATCGGCGTATCCGAGCCAGACCGATCGGTGTGCCGCGACCGCATCGCGCAGGATCTCGACGGTTTCGGTCGAGGCGGTGCGCCGGAGCTGGCCTACCGCAACGCCCTCCGGGCGGCTGGCCCGCGCACGATCACCCGCTCGGACGGCTCGCACCGCCGCCGTCAGCAGGTCGGCGTCCGGCTCCCGGAGCGGCGCCGGCCCTCGCTCGCGCTCCAGCGCCCGCACCATGCGCGGCGTCTCGAGCACGAGCCCGCCGTCGGACGACTCCGCGACCGGCTCGTAGCCGAGCGCGCGCAGCTCGTCGACCAGCGCGCGTACGGGAGTACACGCGACCACGACCGTCGGCGCGATCCGGCGCAGCCCGAGCGGTGCCGTGGACTTGTCGGCGAGTACGGCGTCCAGTGTGGCGACATCGTCACAGCGCAGGTACGCGGTCGCGATCCCCGCCCGCAGGTGGCCGTGCCGCCTCGCGACGTCATCGATGAGATACGACAGCGGCTGGGGCACCGGGGTCACGGACGAACGTTCGAGCAGCCGGTGCAGCTCCGCGGCCGAACGCCCGGCGTCGAGCGCACGGCGTACCGACGACTGGCTGAAGCGGTAGACCGCCGCGCCGCCGTGCGACTCGGGGTCGGCCATCTCGGCCAGTGAGCGGGCCAGCTCGCGGGTGAGCGGGCCCGGCGCGACCGCGGTCAGGTCGGCCTGCAGCAGGACGTGGGCGACCGGCTCCGGCAACATGGGCTCGAGCGCCTCGGCCGGGTCGCTGCCGGCGAGCAACGCACGGCCGGTGGACGCCAGCCCGCCCAGCCCGCTGGCGCCGAGCTCGGCCGCCTCGGTCAGCGTCCAGCCCACGAAGTCCTGCACGAAGCCGGTCATCCGCCGCGGCCGGGTCCAGCGCACCCGTTCCAGCACCGCGGCCTGGTCGGGTGAGGTGGCGCCCGCCGACTCCAGCGCGGCCAGCACCAGCCGGCGCAGCTCCGGCGCCGCCGGGCGGGACAGCTCGGCCGACAGCACCGAGCGCAGCTTGTCCTTCTCGTCGCGGGTGCCGGTGAGCGCGGCCGCGCGTGGGGTGCCCAGCCAGGCGGCCGCCAGTACGGCCCACCGGCGCGCGGTCGGCTGGTCGAGCCAGCGGTCGTAGGCGGCGGTCGGCAGCCACACCTCGTCGGTGGCCGACAGCAGCTCGGCGGCGTAGGCGATCTCGATGTAGAACGCGGTCGTGGCCTCGTCGACGCCGAGCCGGCCGGCGATCCTGCGCAGGTCACGCACGCCGAGGCCGCCGGCGCGCAGGATCGGCAGCCCGTCCTGGCCGAAGTCGTCCAGCACCTGCTCGACGCGGCGAACCAGCTCCATCGCGGTGCCGGCCGCCGTCCGGTCGATCAACGCGGCGTCGCGGGTGGTGCCGGGCACGTCGGGCGCGGCGAGGTCGGCCTTGTCGTAGAGCCGGCCGCCGCGCAGGAACAGGCCGACCTGCCGGGGCAGCGCGACCGTGTGGTTGTCGAGCGCGACCAGCAGGCCGCGGGCCAGCAGCCGTTCGACCGGCGTCCGGGCGCTCTCGACGGTGACCTCGCGCTTGGCGTGCTCGACCCGGCCCGCGGGCGGACGGGAGGACGCCAGCAGCTCGGCGGCCTCGCGGGCCTGCGGGCCGGCCTCCTCGAGCAGCGCGCCGATCCGGTCGGCGGGCGGCGCGTCGGCGGAGTCGGGGCCAAGGCCCGCGGGGTACGGCCCGAGCAGGTCGGAGAGCAGCCGCGGTGAGACCAGCGCGTCGCCGTCGCCCCAGATCAGCGCCAGCCCGCGCAGCCGGGTCAGCACGCGGCGCAGCTCGGCGCCGGACAGCGGCAGCAGCTCGGCCACCCGCTTGAAGGACGCCTCCGGACCGGCGATGACCAGGGCCTCGAGCACGGCCAGCTCGCGCTGGTCGAGCCGGTCGAGGATGCGGGCGAGCGAGCTGCGCGTGGTCGCCCGGGCCGCCAACTGCTCGAGGTGGGACGGAAGAGGGGTCACCACGTCGGAGCGCGCGCGGAACAGCTCGACGAGCTCGGCATCGGAGAACGCGCGCAACGTCTCTGACAAGGTGGTCGCGCGCGGAGCGGACGTGGGCATCCCTTCAAGACTAGGGCGCGGGCTCAAGGAGCGTGCGACCTAAGTCGTACCAGTAGTAGGGGACCTCCCTGAGGGGCCGTACCAGGGGGCTACGAGGTCGTTCCCGGATGTCGCTCGCGGGCGGCGTTCGAGAAGGTAGGTGTGTGCCCGAAGCTGGCGCGGAACGAGAAGGGAACCCGATGTCGACGGATGCACTGACCAGGCCGGCCGTACCGAACGCCCGGCAGGCCGAGGTTGCGCCACAGCGCGTGCGGACCGTCGACGCCCCTTCGAAGCGGTCCGACCGGTCCGCCAAGCCGGGCTGGCGCCCGCGGCAGCTCGTGCTGGTCTCCGGTGTCCTGGCAGGCGTCGGCGTGCTGGCCTACCTCAACCGCGAGGCGTTCGACCCCTCGCTCTGGACGGCCCGGCTGCACTTCGGCTGGGCCGCGCTCGCCGTCGTGATGTCGGCCCTGACCCTCGCCGGCAACGCCTGGAACCTGATGGGCGCGAGCCCGGTCCGGCTCCGCTTCTGGCCGACGTACGCCGCCCAGGCCGCCGGTACGGTCGCGCGGCTGGTGTCGCCGGCGGCGATCGGTGGGTCGGCTGTCAACGTGCAGTACCTCCGCCGGGCCGGCGTCGGTGGCGCGGCCTCGGTCGGCACCGTCTCGGTCGCGCAGGCCGTGCAACTGGTGTCCGCTCTCGTCTTCCTGCCGCCGATCGCGATCCTGGCCGGCATGCACCTGCCCGGCGTGTCCGGCCGTACCGGCTGGATCGTCGCCGGCGTGGGCGCTGTGCTCGCGGTGGCCGGCACGATCGCCGTGATCGTCGTACGCCGCCGGCCGGTGCTGGAGGCGCGGGCCCGGGTCCTGCTGTCCGAGCTCGCGACCTCGATCCGCACGATGGCCCGCCGCCCGAAGCAGGCCGCGATCAGCCTGGCGGGTGCGTTCGCGATCTCCGCGGCGCTGATCGGCACGCTGTGGTCCTCGGTGCACGCGTTCGGCGGCGACATCGGCATCCTCGCGGCGGCCGTGGTGCTGCTGTTCGGCAGCACCGCCGGCAACGCGATCCCCGTACCCGGCGGTGTCGGAACGATGGACGCGGCGTTCGTCGCCGGCCTGGTCGCGGCCGGCATGGACTTGACGGTCGCGCTGCCCGCGGTGGCACTCCACCGGATCCTGACGCTGTGGCTGCAGGTGCCGGCCGGCCTGGTCTGCGCGGGCATCCTGCGCCGGCGCGGCCAACTCTGAGCCCAGCTCTTACCTTCACCGTCTCGGGCGAGCACGTCCTCCCCGTGACCTGATCCGCCACCCGGTCGCGAATGACCACGTTAACCACGTAATTGGCGGGTTAACCACGCCCCGGGACGTGGCGAAGCACCTGCTGGCGTGGCGGAGCACCTGCTGGCGTGGCGGAGCACCTGCTGGCGTGGCGGAGCACCTGCTGGCGTGGCGGAGCACCTGCTGGCGTGGCGGAGCACCTGCTGGCGTGGCGGAGCGCGAATGACCACGTTAACCACGTAAATACGTGGTTAACGTGGTCATTCGCGGCCCCCCGCCACGCGTCCACGCGCGAACGGTGTGAGGGTTGACGCCGGGTTGCCGGGAAAGGCGAAGGCAACCCGCAGCGGGGGCGTAACCGTCCCATGGGTATGAGGACCAAGGTGGGAGCTCTCGCACTGCTCGCAGGCCTGGCGATCGTGGTCTCCGGCTGCGGCGACCGGACGCAGACCACCTCGTCTCCGACGTCTGGAGGCGGTGACCTGCCGGGCCGGGCGTTCGTCTCGACCAAGGTGACCGAGGCCGGCAAGCCACGCGCGCTGGCGCCCAACACCAAGATCAGTGTGCAGTTCACCAAGGACGGCCGGCTGATCGCCGACGCGGGCTGCAATACGATGCAAGCTCCGGTTGACACTGGCGACGGCAAGCTCGCGCTCTCCGACCTCGCGATCACCGACATGGGCTGCGACCAGCCGCGCCACAACCAGGACACCTGGCTGGCCGGGCTGCTCCAGGCCGGGCCGTCGTGGCGGCTCGACGCCGGCCACCTGGTCGTGACGTCGGGCAAGACCGAGCTGGTCCTGCTCGACAAGGAGGTCGCCACGCCGGATGCCGCGGTGGAGGGCACCAAGTGGCTCGTCTTCACCTACGTCGACAAGGAGACGGCCAGCCACAAGGACTACCTGCCGGGCGCCAAGCAGCAGCCGTACCTCACGTTCAAGGGCGGCAAGGTCACGGGCTGGACCGGATGCAACCAGTTCTCCGGCTCCGCGAAGGTGACGGGCGACCGCATCACGTTCGGGCCGATCATGGCGACGAAGATGGCGTGTACGCAGAAGGAAGCCGCGGCGGACGAGGCTCACGTCCTCGACGTCCTGACCGGCACGGTGACCTACGAAGCCACCGCGAACTCACTGGAGCTGAAGAACCCGAACGGCAAAGGGCTCGGGCTCGACAAGGCCTAGCTGTTGCGGTTCGTGAGGTTGGTGTCGGCTGGGTGAGCGGGGTCTAGGGAGTGGGGCGGGTCTCCGTCGGCAGGATGTGAAGCGCCAACTCACACATTCT